>NZ_JBSYGG010000003.1:0-151827 GCF_054121475.1 Salegentibacter profundi | reverse complement strand
ACCACAGCAGGATCTGCTGCCGGGACCTCCGCCGCACATTGCACGTTTATGGGAGCCGGGTTGCTTGCCGTTGGATCTTCGTTATCTGAAATCGTAACTACCTGAATGTCAGTATCCGTGTTTCCTGCGTCATCTGTGACCGTCCAGGTTACTATGGTTTCTCCCAATGGAAAAGAATCAGGAGCATCGTTAGTTGCACTGTTAGTTGTTCCATCAACCGTTGGAGTTCCAAGATCTAGATTTGATTTTAAGGTGTGGCACTCACCGGGATCATTAACCTCATTAACATCATCAGGGGCAGTTATTGTAGGATTATATAATAAGAACCCTACAAAATAGGTCGATTGCTCCCCTGCATTCAATTTTAAATTTTTGGCAGGAAATTCCGCAGCATGCAGAATACTGCAGCTGAAAAACAAAACTATCAATTTGATTGAAAACAAATTCAACCGGGGAGTAATTTTACCCATAGGCACTCTTTATTAAAAGAAAGAGTAAAATTACATATAAAAAGTTAAGTCATACAAATTTTTACGCTTAAATATCTGATTTAAATCACTAAAAATCAGGTATAAAGCTATTTCAAGCTTTAAAATTGAAATGAATGTAGGAAATAACCTACACATTAAATCAAAATTACTTCATTAAGAATTTGATATTTTTAACTCCTGAAGGAGTAAGTAATTTAACAATATAAACACTGGAACCTATTGGTCTGGTATTTAGAATTATTTCTTTAGACTGAGGTATATCTTCAAAACCCTGTATACGTTTTCCTACTAAATCAAAGATCATAACCTCATTAATTTTAATTAGATCTGGATTCATAATAATTAATTCCCTCCTATCGTGAAGATAACGAACCTGAATATTGGTTAACTCTGCCCCAGGATTTGGTGTCTCTGGAATAATTTGGTCAGGTTCTTTATGGAATATGATCTCAAAACGATCCAGAATCTCTCCTGGTTCTGAAGTTCCGTGATATTCTCCTTTTTGCAAATCGTGAATACTGTCGTTTAGATGATCCTGTAGATAAATCGGTTTCTCACTTGGCCAGTTTTCCAGGGTATCTATTTTAAAAGTGAATTCAGAATCCCCTTTTATTCTTACCCCAAGAGGTAAAACTTGCTCTTTATCGAAATCTGGAACCGCCTGAATTACATATTTATCTTCACCGATCATCCAGAACATATCTTCTGCACTATTATCCCTTAACCGCGCATCATAACCCCAGTCGAAGCCATTGGTTGTAGTAGGAATTGCTGCTGCTAAAATTTGTCTGTGATAGCCTGTCGGAGATCTGAAATTAAGTCTGATTCGAGGGACTTCCTCATCCTGTTGTTTGGTGGATTTTTCCTTTCTTTCGTGACTCAGAAATACAGAGTTACTTCCAGTACCAGTTTCTCTTTCGTACACTCTTTGACCATTTCTGAATTTTACATCTCCACCTAAGGCTCCTGTCGTATTGATCATAAATCCCTGGCTCACTGGAATAAATTGGCCTGGTTTTTTATTGCTAGTTGCATCATTCGCATCGATCCTTTCATCATTGGAAATTGCACTTACCCCGATTGGAGAACTCAAATTCAGATAAGCATAACCTCCGATATAATCTGCAAGAATATGGTCTACTTTAATAAAGTGGTCCCAGAAATAAATAGTACCATCGAAAACACCGTTTTCACTTCCGTTGTCTCTTATAAATTGATGACCATCAATGGCTGAGGGATAGGGGTTACCTATAAGATAATTTTGTCCTGAGGCGATTGTTAGCTCAAAATCGCCATTATGAGGTTTTCCTTTAAAGGTGTAATTCTGCTCATCTCCAATACCTGCCGTACCATCTGGACCTTTCATCGTAAAGCCTTCGCCGGTTTTTAATAAGCCATCTGCCATGACGTGATCCCATTCTGCATAAATATTAGCTGGTGCAGGAGAGAAGCCCCATATCCAGTAAGTACTAATAGTTATAGGATCGGATTTGCCTCCATCAGCTGCCCAGTAAGGAGACTGGAAATTGATTGTTTTAGGGGTGGAGGTTGTAGTTCCATCTCGTAAAATTTCCCTTACCGTGTAATCAGCATTATTTGTATTGCCTTGAGCGCTTACTGGAGAAGTCCAGTAATTATAAACAAAGCTGTTTCTTTTTCCCTGTTGATCGCGTTCCAACCATCCTTTACTGGTGTTTTCCAGTATACTTCCCGAATCCTGGAGTAATTGGGACTCCCCTATAAGATCCATATTTCCGTCAAGTAAAAGGTAGTGAGTCACTCTCATCATTTGACCGCTATTGGTTTCATCCATACTACTTGCAGGATTTGCCATTGTAATTAGTTTCTCTAGGGTTTCCGATTTTAATCCGAGAAGCGTAATGTCCTTGGCATCCGAAGTAATATTGTGGAAAGTCCTAACAATATTCCACTCAATTGGATTCCCGCCTATTCCGGTTGAATTAGGGATATCCCAGACCTGGGGCCTTAACCAAGTATTGATATCGGTCCAAGCACCATCCTGTTTAGAAAGATAAGGCAAAGGTGCAGTGTTTTGCTGATTGGTGGTCATATTATATAACCTGCCAGGAATCTGATTTATTGCTATATCAGGAGTTAAACCGTTTTGTGGCATTAAGGCAGGATCGTAAGTAATCGGCCCGCCGGGTAAAAGTGGATCTGGTTCAGCGGAAATTAACCGGTAGTAACCAGCAAGATCAGCATATGTTAAACCACCTGGAACAGGCATTGGTATTTCTACACCCATATTTGCTGAATTCTGAAGATGTTGGTTCATCATGAACCTGACCTGGTCTTCGGTAAGATCTTTTTTCCAAATCCTAACTTCCTCGATCCAACCGGAAAAATGGTTTTCAGATAGCTTAGTATTAGAGTTCCACCGCGCACCGATTAATGTATTGTTTCCTCCAGTTCCACTTATGTTTGAAGTCGATTGTTTTAGCCCATCCACCCATAATTCCTGGTTATTGGATACCGCTATATGATACCAGCGACCATTTGGGGTAATGCTTCCAGGTAGGTCTTCCATTTTAATTTCAAAACCAGGACCGGAAATTATTGTTCCTGTTGAGGCTTCCGGCCTTATCCATGCTTCTATAAAATAATTCCCGGTATAAGTGGTTCCTAAATCTACATAATCATCTATTCCGTCAAAATCCAATGCGGTACAATCTTCTATTAAAACATCAACATCGGTATAGATAGGAGGACAACTTTCATTTACAAGATCGTCATCGGCATTGCGTTCTAATACCCACCTTAAAGTGAAGGACCCTGATATACCAGGGGAGAAAACCGCATTAGGATCATTTATTGCAGGGGTTGTACTATCTTCATTAGTAAAATGAGTTGTAGAAAAAGAATAATCCGTGGGAGCAGAAAGGATCTCCCAGCTGGCAGTAAAATTGTCTCTGGTCGGGAATTCTGTAACTTCTTCAGAAAGACCGTTGAGTACCTCTCCCTTTAACTGAATATCCTTATTGCCACAACTTCCGGCATTTGCAGTGGCGATAGAGGTATACTGATCAAAAACAAATACGGAGATAGTTGAAAAGTTTTCCGCAACAGGACATTGCTCTCCTGTACTATCAAAGGTTAGTCTAGTTCTTATTTCAAAATCATTCCATCCAATGAGCTTTGGAGTCCATTGTTCAGAGTTATTTGTTCCAATTATCACAGGATTTTCTGGATCGGTATAATCCCTCCAAGTGAGATCTACATTGGTTGGTTCAACAGGAAGACTTATAGCGTCTACAGCCCATACATCCCCTGTTCTTGTTCCTTCATATCTGAACCTTATTCTAAGATTTTGAAGACTTGCATAGGCAGTCAGATCAAGGGTTATTTTATTTTCAGGTCCTGCATCATCATCTCCAAAACTGTCATAGTTTCCACTGGATCCATCTTGAGCATCTGTAGCTGTTAACTGAGATAAAATATTTTCCGGAGAATAAGTTGCTCCTCCATCTGTCGATATTTCTACATAAATAGCTGAGCCAGGAGTAAGGTTGTAGGCCTGGTCAAAAGTCAGTACCGGGTTTTCAACAGCAAAAAGATTGAATATTGAAGTTTCCAAAGTAGAAGGATTTGGTCCGGATACGATAGCAAAACCTTTATTCCCTTCGTTACCTATACTGGAATCCCAATTTTGAGAATAAGTGGTGCCAGGAGAGTTTAGGTTGGCAGTAATAAGAGGCAAGGGGTTCGTTCTAAGCCATATTGCGGCTACTCCATTGTCTGCGCTTGAGTCGAAATTAGATTCATTACCCTCACTGTCTTTAATTCTCCAGCCTTTATTGGTAATACTAGAGAAATCAAATGCTCCTCCTTCTTCAAAACCAGGTCCTCCGCCATAACCCGTACTACCGCTAAGGGTCACCTCTTCTCCAAAGCACACTACACCTGGAGTTACTGTAACTGGGTCAGGAGCAATGTCTGAAGAAACAATACCCAGGGTAGCATTCTGGGAAAAAACACCTGGTGTACAGGCACCGCTCCCTACTTCAACTTCAAAAATAGTAGATTGATTAATACCCAGGCTTCTAATTAATTCGGGACTTAAGGTGGTGCCCGAGAAGATGTTTTCTCCATCCATTATGGTGGACCATTGCGTGTCTGAACCCTCCTTAAATCTCCAGCGAAGTATTTCCCCTGAATGGCCGGATAAATTTAAGGCTATGTTATAGTCAGGTCCTGGATTAGAGCAGATTTCGATTGTTCTACCCAGGCCGTCAAAGGCTAGTTCTCCCCCCACTGGCAGAGGATCGATAGAAACTGACCACTGTTCAGAATAAACCTCCTCACAAACCCCTCTTCCAATTACCGCTCTAAAGTTAGTAGCCTGAGCAATGGTGAAATCATATGATGTTTCCTGATGGGCTGTTTCCATCCACTCTGTTTCACTTTCTGTTTTATATTCCCAACGAATAACATCTCCAGAATGGCCTGATAATTCAAGGGTTCCGGAAGGATTGGAGATACAGACACTTTCTGGCCCCTGAATTAATCCTCCAATAGGACGCTCCTCAACTGAGATAGTGAACTGGGAGGTATTGATACAGCCATTTGCATTGGTTCCGGTAATTGTATAAATGGTCTCTTCGGTAGGTTGTAAACTAACTGTTGTGCCGCTCAAAGGGTCTCCGGGGTTACCTGCCCAATCCCATGTATAGGTGGTGGGAGATAAGGATTCATTACTGTCAGCAGCAGAAACCTCAATAGAATTTCCGGAGCAAATTGTAATATCATCTGGAGGTACAATGGCCGGCAAATCATTGATTGTTACGGTAACAATTTCTCTCTCTCCTTCGCAGCCGGAACTATTGGTTTGACTTACCCAATACTCCAGAATACCTTGCGCTTGGGTTGGAGGAACAGGTGCGGAATCTAAGGGTGTAGACGAGCTGGCACTGTCATACCAGTTAAGAAAAGCACCATCCTCAGCAGAAGCAGTAAGGGCGGAGGCGGTTTCACCCAAACAGTATTCAAGGTTTTTTTCTGTTGCTGTCAGCCCCGGAACAGCAGGCCTTTCATTGACGGTGACTGTAATAGTTGCAAGTTCGCTCTCACAGTAGAGAGGAGTTTGGGAAACGTAAAAAGTAAATTCTCCAGAGGCGGTTGTTGTTGGCACTGGAGCGTTTTCCGAGGGAGTTTCATCATCAGGGCTGTCGTACCATAAAAGATTAGTTCCTGTAGCAGTCAAAGCGGCTGCATCCTGATTAAGGCAATATTCAATATTTTTTACCACCGGAGCATCCGGGAGAGGATTTACTTCCAGTTCAAAAGCATTTGAGGTGGCTGTTGGACAGGTAAAATCATTACCCGCTCCGTCTATTTGTACGGCATAAAGGTTTTCGTCGGCTTCTACAATATTGTGTATAGTTAGTGTTCCAATGTAAACTTCTATTCCTGTGTCTTTATAATTGGCCTGGGTCGTAAGTGAGCTTTCAATTTTGTTGCCATCAATAGGAACGTTAGTTCCATTTCCATAGATCCAGGTGAATTGAAGGGGAGCACCATTGGCATGGGCTACAAACCGGAATTCAACAGTCTTATCTCCTGTCTCACAAACCGATACATTTTCGGCGGGTTCAAGAATAACAATGTCTTCATCCACGTTTAGGGTGACCACATCAGAGTCAACCATCATTTCTTCAGTTGGGGTGCAGGCATTGGTGCCGGAAATTCGAACAAAATATTCTCCCGCGTCCTCTGAAGTGGCCACAGGAAGCTTAAGGATTGGGTTTTCAGCACCAGCAATAGGAGTCCCGTCTTTGAACCATTGAAATTTCAAGTCATCACCAGTAGCTGAAACAGAAAATTCTGCATCCTCGGTGGAACATATCCCAACATTAAATGGTTGAGAAGTGATTTTCACCTCCTCAAAAATTGAAATTGAAAGCGTCAGGGTTTCCTCTGGGCATCCTCCATAGGGAGGAATCGTATAGGTGAGGGTGTAATCTCCGGGATCTTGGCTAGCAGGGACGAAAGCACCTGTATTTTCATCAAGCGTGAGTCCCGGTGCAGAAAATTTGCCTCCGCTATAGGTGCCTGTTCCCTCCAGGATCGGAGTGTAGGTGGCTGAGTCTGCTGTACAAAATTCAGTTTGATTTTCAGCAAAAGTCATGCTTACGTCCGGATCAGGAGCAACGGTCACCGTAGCCGATCCAGAAACAGGAGTATTGCATTCCGGAGTATCGGAGTAGGCTACCGATTGGATGGTATATAGAAAATCCGTATTATTTCCTGAGGTAGCCACCAGGGAACCGGTATTTAAAGTACCTTCTCCGTTTGCATCTAAAACAAAGGTCTGTAAAGCGGAATTGTTGTTATTAATGGTATAGGTTACAATACCGTTGGGTATGCCATTTGAAAAAATGAGGTCTGTACTATTTCCACTACAGATTTCGGCACTACCCGAAATTTCTACAGTAGGAGTTTTTCTTACAGTTAAAGTGGCCGCTTCTGAGATAATCGGACTGCATTGATATTCTGCAGGGCCACTGATTTCTGCATAATATTCACCCGAATCTGCTTCGGAGGTCGTAGTTATTTCCAGGCTTGGTGAGGTGGCTCCCACAATTGGGGTGCCGGATCCAGGACTCCCTTTAAACCACTGGTAGGAATAATCTGAGCTTAATGCTGTTCCTCCTGAAGTAGCTGAAATACTGATACTTGCTGAACTGTTTTCGCATACACTAATAGCTTCTGGTTGATTTTCAATAACAAGGTTTTCATCTACTATAAGTTCTGCCATCAGAGATGTTACAGAAGTACAAGCTGCTGTTCCACTTACAACCACCATATATTCTCCCGCATCTCCTGCAGTAATACTAGTGAGGTTCAAGATATTTGAATTGCTTCCTATTTCATTGCCCACAGCTACGGAATTTTTATACCATTGATATGAAAGCTCATCTCCTGTAGCTGCTACTTCAAATTGAACATCCCCTCCTTCACAGGCTCTTGCCTGAGTAGGTTCAGCAGTAATTGCAATTTCTTCTGAGATATTAACTTCAGTGGAGACAGTGATTTCCTCACATCCTTCTGAAGCCGGAATGGTATACGTGACGGTATAAATTCCTGGAGTACTTAGGGAAGGATTTATTCTTCCTGAACCGGCATCGATACTTAATCCTGAATTTGAGGAAAAAGTACCACCTGAATAATTATTCGTTCCGGTCAGGGAAACGTCCAATAAAGTTTCTGAGCTGCAAGTATTATTATAGGAAATTTCAGCGGTTGGTACTTGTGTTACGGTAAGGGTGGCAGTTCCTGAAATATTTCCTGAACAGGAAGGGGAGTCCGTGTAAACTGCACTTACTAAATCATAAGTAGTATTTTCGGTGAGGATTCCACTATCAAGGCTAACCTCTCCAGAAGAACCAATTGTGACATTTTGATTTGACCCGCCGTTAATGGTGTAAGTAACCAGGGTATTGGGATCCCCGCTAATAGTTAGATTTGAAGCGGTGCCAGCACAAATTGTAGCATCCCCAGTGATGGTAACACTGGGATCATCCCTAAAAGATATTATCATTTCATCCTCGCCTGGGCCGCAGGCTCCTACAGGAGCTTCGGTGGTAATCGTTATAATAACCTGGTCCAGGTTATCTATGTCTGCCTGACTTGGGAGGTAATCAATAGAATAATCACTCACGTTACCGTTAGGAACATTCGTAAAGGTTCCTGTACCATTTGTTGTTGGTGTGATTTTCATTTTACTTCCATTGAAATCCACCAATCCGGAGATGGTAATGGCCTCCGTAGTTCGACAAACAGTCTTATCACTCCCTGCGTCCACTTGTACATAGTCAGATAATACAATATTATCATAGGTTTGGACTGTACTGCTACCACAAATATTTACCGCCTCAACTTGGACACTTTCATTTGAATTATAACTGGCAGCGGCCGTAACTTTTACCGTAATACTGGAAGTGTTAGCTCCTGAGGAAATTTCCCATCCCGTGGGCAGAATCCAGTTGTAGCTATCTGCATCCGTTGCCTCTGAAACTGAAAAAGTAATTCCAGAAGCAGGAGGGCAAATAGGATCATTCGAACTGGTCTGAGAATCCCATAAACTGGAGCTGATTGCTGTAGGCTGAGCAGGTACCTGATCTATGCTTGTTGCTGCTAAACTCACCGGAGCGCTTTGGCCACAGTCATTTTCTGCAATCACTTTTATATCACCGTTATCAGTTCCTGCTGAGACGGTTATAGAATTAGTGCCATTCCCGGAATTAATGACCCAATTTCCAGGCACACTCCAGATATAATTCGAAGCATATTGAACTTCTGGAATTGAATAGACAATTCCTGAATCAGAATGACATACGGTCGTTTCTCCTGAAATGACCTGTGAGGTAATCACTGGGGCCGGATTTTTTACCATTACTTCATAGGTAGCTGTTACACTTCCGCAATCATTACTGGATCCAGTGAAGGTAATTTGGCCATCATCTCCTAATTGTCCGGCGGTTACCGTAATTTCATTGGTGTTATCACCTCCTGTAATGGACCATCCAGAGGGAACCTGCCAGCTGTAGGAGTCTATTTTGGTGTCAGTAGGCACCTGGAACAGTATTCCAGAGGCACCAGGGCAAAAACTTTGCTCTCCATTGCCCTGAGTGATAGAAGTAGCCTCAGGAGTACCATCATCGACGGTAAGGGTTTTGGTGCTGCCGTTAAGGGTTGTGTAATCAGCCGAATTTACGCATTCATTAACAGCGATAACTTTTAGAGTCCTATTCCCGGGTGTAGTGCCGCTATCTAAAGTTACTGAAGTGCCATTTTGCCCGGTAATCTCTGCACCATCCAAAAACCAGATATATTGATCGGCATAGGTTACGGCGCTGATGCTATAGATCATTTCTGAACTTGGACAAACGATATCAGGACCACTTATTTCACCAGGTGTGGCAGGCACAGGTTCATTGATGCTAAAACTTCTGGACCTTGCATCGCTGTCAAGACAGGTATTAGTCGAGAAGACAGATACGCTACCATCTTGGCCATAATTCCCGGCAGTCACATTAATCTGGTTTGTGCCTTGTCCACTGATAATGCTCCAACCGTTAGGCAAACTCCAGGTATAGTCGTTAACGCTATTATCAAGGGGCACTTCTAAAGATATCGTTTGACCGGGACAAATAATTCCAGGATCGGAAATTTCGCCCGGAGTATCAGGTTTTCCTGGGCCTACATTAACGGTCAAAGACGATTCAGCACTTTCACCACATTCATTAATGGCTTTCACTTTGATGATCTGGTTATCAGCAACATTTCCAGAAGTGATGATAATGCTATCATCGGTGCTATTGCCTGTCCAACCTGTTGGAAGGGTCCACTGATAGGAAGTGGCTCTGTCAACAGGAGTTATGCTATAAGTAATTCCGGTGGTATTCGGACAAACTTGAGTTTCTCCTGAAATAGTACCAGGCGCATCGGGTGCGGCAGGTTTTACTGAAATGGTAATGATATTGCTTTCTATCGTATTATTACTGTCACTATCCCCGTCTATAGCACATGGACGGTTTGAAGTGAGTAATAACTGCACCTTATCTCCATCTGAAAACTGATTCCAGGAAAAGGTTGCTGAAGTCTCCTTTTCAATTCCGTTCACCAACCAACTATAGCCCGGACTGGTCCCCTCATTGCTTACATTGGGTGAAAAGGTTACAACCTCGTTGGGGCATACCAGGGTTTTGTCAGAAGATATACTTGCTGTAGCTGTGGTGACGTCTACCACGGTTATTGTTCCTGAAGTATTACTCGTTACAATTTCCTCGTTAGAAGCGCCATCACAAAAAATAAGTTGTAATCTGAACTTTGAATTGTTCTGGGGCGTGTAGTCTAAAAGATCCTTTCCTGTTCCTTCACCAATATCCACCCAGTCACCGGTTCCTATTTTTTCCTGCCACTGATACACGGCACTGGCCGCCCCATCCCATGTAATATCAGATTCGTATGAAATAGTTTCATCAGAACATATGGTAGAGGAACCTTTCAGACTAATACTGACGGAGGTATTGGTGTTTGGTCCATCTGTACATTGCCCGAAACCACTCCATGTATTCAGTAGAAATAATGATATTATAAAAAAAAGAGAATGTAATTTTTTTCCCATAGTTGTAATGCATTAGGTTGGATCAATAAATTACGTAGGGATAATTTTATGCTAACTGAGGTCTGGCTGAGTAAACCATTGGGGCGAAGACAATTAACAATTAAAAATAGGGAATCTTTAAGTGGGAAATTGTTTTTTTCGTTGAACGGGATGATTATTCGTTTAAAGTGCACAATTTCTTACTTTTTCTTACTTCACAAAAGATATATTAAGTTGAATTATAGTGCTTTAAGCCGGTGATAGGCCGATTTTTGGTATTGAACTACTACTGCTTAATACCCTAAAAACAAAAAAAGCCACAGCTTTTTCAGGCTGTGGCTTTTTGTAAGAAAAACTCTTACAAGTATTATTCCCCTAGGAAGGGATATCTATAATCTGTAGGAGTTACAAAGGTTTCTTTTATTAATCTTGGGGAAACCCAACGTAATAGGTTTTGCTTTGATCCAGCTTTATCATTGGTTCCGCTTGCTCGGGCTCCACCAAAGGGTTGTTGGCCAACCACTGCACCTGTCGGTTTATCATTGATATAGAAATTCCCGGCAGCATTTTGCAACATTTTTGTAGCTTTTGCGGCTGCATATCGATCTCCAGACAAAATAGCACCAGTCAGTCCATAAATGCTTGTGTTGTCTACAAGTTCTAAAAGATCTTCCCATTTTTTCTCAGAGAAGTTATTGTCGTCATAAACATATACAGTGACTACAGGACCGAAGAGTTCGGTTTCCATAGTAACATATTTTGGATCGGTTGTTAGGATGACCGTTGGTTCAATAAAATAACCTTTT
The DNA here is from genome assembly GCF_054121475.1 of Salegentibacter profundi. Taxonomy (NCBI): domain Bacteria; kingdom Pseudomonadati; phylum Bacteroidota; class Flavobacteriia; order Flavobacteriales; family Flavobacteriaceae; genus Salegentibacter; species Salegentibacter profundi. Next base: position 140,404 of record NZ_JBSYGG010000003.1, on the reverse strand, counting down.
GATTTATCATAATTACCTCCAATGACTACTTCGGCATCCTTATCCTTTTTAGCCTGGTCTATATATCCGGATAGTTTATCAAAAGCACCCTCATGAATGACAGCATTAATGAAGTTGCTCATATCTTCGGGGGATCCCATTTTAAAAGAGCTCAAATCTTCAGCTACGAACTCTTTAACTTCGCCCCAAAGACTTTTAGGAATATATACCCGGGAAGCAGCACTACATTTCTGGCCCTGATATTCAAAAGCTCCTCTTGAAATTGCAGTTGCAACCTGTTTTGAATTAGCTGTCGGATGTGCCACTATAAAGTCTTTACCACCTGTTTCCCCGACAATTCTAGGGTAGGTTTTATATTTCTGAATTCTATTTCCGATCTTACCCCATATATCTTTAAAAACCGTGGTACTACCTGTAAAATGAATTCCTGAAAAATCAGGACTATCCAGTATGATATCGGTAATCATAGCGGGATCTCCCATTACCATATTGATTACTCCATCGGGCACTCCGGCTTCCTTAAAGACCTCCATAATGATCTGTGCTGAGTATACCTGGCTATCGCTAGGTTTCCAAACGGCTACATTCCCCATTAAAGCAGCACTTGAAGGGAGATTTCCTGAAATGGCTGTAAAGTTAAATGGAGTAATAGCGTAAACAAATCCTTCCAAAGGACGATATTCTACTCTATTCCATGAGCCTTCTGAAGATTCGGGTTGCTCGTCGTAGATCTGAGCCATATATTCTACGTTGAACCTTAAAAAGTCGCACAACTCACACGCTGAATCTATCTCAGCCTGATAGATATTTTTTGATTGCCCAATCATGGTGGCAGCATTAATTCTTGCACGATACGGTCCAGCAATTAAATCAGCGGCTTTTAGAAAAACGGCAGCCCGTTGTTCCCATTCCAAATTAGCCCAGGCTTCACGAGCTTCCAAAGCAGAGTCTATAGCCTGTTGAACATGTTTTTTATCGGCTTTATGATAGATCCCAAGTTCGTGCTTATGATCGTGAGGTGGATGCATCGTAGCGGTATCTCCTGTCTTAATTTGTTTGTCACCAATATATAATGGAACCTCCATTTTTGTATTAAACAAATCTTTGTAAGTAAGTAAAACTTCTTCTCTTTCCGGAGACCCCGGCTCGTACGTTTTTACAGGCTCATTAACAGCCACAGGAACGTGAAAAAATCCTTTTCCCATAATAATATATTTAAGTTTTTTTGATTATTAATTCTTGCTGTTAAAGGTAAAAAATTTAAGCGATTTTAGGCAATAAGGACATCGACTTCACGAAAGCTTAACTATTTTAGTATTTTGAGGTTATTTTTTAAGAAAAGTCTATGTGTACTATCAGTCTGGTTCCTTTAAATACTCAACAGAAAAGTTTTGTTTTAACCTCTAACAGGGATGAGGTTATAATTAGAAAAACGCTTCCTCCTGAAATAGTGAAATTTAAAGATTCTAAGCTCATTATGCCTGAGGATAAAAAGGCCGGTGGAACCTGGATTGGTGGCAGTACACAGAAAAGAGTTGCTTGTCTTATGAACGGGGAATTTAAACCACATCAAAGAAATGAGCCATATCGTTTGAGCCGGGGTATTATAGTAAAAGATATCCTTGCCGCCGAAGATGGAATTTCCGCTGTAGAAAATTATGACTTTTACGGGGTAGAGGCTTTTACCCTCATCATAGCTGATTGGGAAAAGGAGCTGGTTTTCTTTGAACTTGTTTGGGACGAGAAAATAAAGCATTTAAGGGAACTGGAAATCCAGCCGCATATCTGGTCCTCTTCTCCTTTATATTCAAAAGAGGTAAAAGCCAAAAGAGCGGAGTGGTTCGCCAAAATAATGGGCAGGCTAAGCCCGGAAAATATTCTGGATTTTCACCACAATGCGGGGGAGGGGGATAAGGAACAGGACCTGGTGATGGACCGCGGTTTTTTAAAGACTCAGAGTATCTCCCAGATTATTGTCAAGCCCTGCAAGTTAAACTTTTGGTATAGAGATCTGGAAACTAAAAAAATAACCGAGAAAAAAATGGAATTCTAATTTAAAGCAAAAGGCACGCTTAACTTAAATGAAGGTATTTGTACATTAAATTTTCTGGTTGTGGTGAAATTCACCATTTTATAATAGCCACTCATTGCTCCAAATGGAGAGGTTAAAAGACAACCGCTACTGTAGGAGTGTGATTCTCCTGGCTTTATCACTGGTTTTTTACCGATTACTCCGTCTCCCTTTACGATTTCGGTGTTATTTAAGGCATCTTTTATCTTCCAGTATCGGGAGGTCAATTGAACGGAATCGTTACTTTGATTTTCAATGGTGATCCGATAGGCAAAGGCAAATAATTTCCTGTAGCTTCTGAAAACAGAACCCTCAAAACTGGTCTCAACCGAGATCTTAATACCTCTTGTAACTTGTTGGATCATATTGAATTATAACTTAATATAGCGCGAAAGATGCTATTATTGAAACAATTCCTGCGATAATTGCTAAGGTAAAAAATATAATATTTAGCAACATAAACTTTACAATGGTTTTAACACGATTTTGTCCGTAAAATTTTCTCATTGCTTTATATAAGTAAAAAATGAAAATCAAGGTTGCTACGGTTATACCTAAGTCCGTGGTAAGAATGTAATCCAATAGAAGTGCCAGGCCAAAGAGGATAAAAAATGTGGTTTGAACGTGGAAGGTAAAAATTAAATGTTCCATATAATTAAAGGATCCGCGCAGATAGAGCAACCAGATAAAAAATGCAAAAACCGGAAGATAGAAAAAGATGATAAAGGGCAGTTTATTGATAAAATAATTGAGAAATAACTGAGGGTTACTCTTTAGTATATTCCAGTCTGTGGCCTTTTTGTAAAGCCAGTGGTTATAATTGGAATGAGGATGTCTTAGGCTATCCAGAGCTTGCTGACCTGAAAGGATTTGAGTTTGCTTATAAAATTTTGAATAGATATTGAATTTTTTGCTACTGGCATTTAGAAATGTTAAACTGTCCAGGCCAATTGAGTCAAGGTAAACTTCCTGATAAGTTGCCCTTTCTTTGGCTTGTTGAGTTCTAATAAGTGAATCCAGTTTAATCGCTCCACCTCCTATTTCCGGATTTGATATGTCAAGGGAATCAGTAGCTCTGTTTACAGTTTCAATCCCTTCAGAATCAAGGTTTGTCGTAATGGGTTGTAACTCGAAACTATTTACAAAACCCCAGATTATGAAGAAAATAATGGAAGCGCTGAGGTAGAACCTAAAAGGATTAGCGTAGCGCATACGTTTGCCTAATATATAATCCTTCGAAATCTTACCAGGGTTGAACAGTAATGATCTCATGGTGCGTCGAAATCGGGAATCGTACGCGAGGATGCCAGCAAAGAATTCATTAAAGAAATCATCAAAAGCAAGTTTTTTTGTGCTGTTTAACTGGCCACAGGAAGGGCAGTATTTATCGCTTTTGTCAAGTGGATGGTCGCAATTAAGGCAATGCTCTCCACGATACTTTAAAAGACTTCTTTCTTTTTCCATGTATGTTGTAATGGTTGAGGGGGGTTAGTTGGTGATATTGGTTGAATTGGCACGACCTACCCCAATGAGCCTGTCATATCTGGCTCCAGGACTACGGTAATAAATTAACACCTGGTATTCATTTTCGGTCTGGTAAAAGTTACCGCTGAAAAAGCCTTCGTCAATACTGCCATCTGGTCTTTTTAAAACATATTTGTAATTATAAAAACCTTGTTTAAACAGTCTGGCACCCTGGTAAACATCCGTTTCCTCACCCAAACTTAATTTTGTGGTTTGATCGGTTTTGAAATTATTGAAATTTCCATAGATGTGAATTTCTCCACCTTCAAGTAAGCTATAATTTTCAAACCTGAAATGCACCCAGGAATATTCAGCTTCTGTTTCAGGTTCCCGAGCCTGCAGGCTTCGGACTACAAAACCACCGTTTATATCAGGTTGGTAGGTGTAAGGTTGGTTAGCCCTGGCTCTGTCTGGGAATAAATGGTGGTGGTAAAGCTCATTTAATTCGATAAAATTGATGTCAACCGTACTTGCCCGAAGATCTTTGTTGTCAAACTGGAGGTATTCATTCCCCCCAAAGAATGCGGTTTCTTGGTCGTATCGGTAAATTAATTCATTGCCAATATTATACTGAGGGGCGATGTTTTTAATGGCGGTCCTCAAATTTTGATTCTGAAGAATAAGGACATTGACGGTTTCATTTGGATTCTTAAGAATCAGGTCGGATGATTCTACCGAAAAATTCACCACTTGTTTTTCAGAAATAACACTTAGATCACGCGAACGTCTTAAATTTACCGATACCGTTGCTAGAGGCTCATAAACCATAAATTTTCGGGAAAATACGAGCTCTTTTTCCGCGTTGAAGATCTTCAGCATATAATTTCCGGATACTTTCAGGCCCCGGGTCGTAGAATTTGGTATTTCCAGCTGGTAATGGGAATAGCCTTGTAGGGTATTATAGGAGTTTTTGTAATCGAGAATTCTCACGTCGTCAAAACCAACCATATACTCGGATTTTGAGAGTTGCGTTGGGCTCCAGTCGTAATTGTAATGCTCGATCGTATAGTAATAATCGGCTTCATCGCCTATGATGTCATCGAATTGTAATCTGAGTTTCTCCCCAATTTTTACTATAGGACTCCCATTTTGGCGGGAACTCCCATTAAACTCAATGGTGTAGATATAATTTGGCGGAGCAGTTTCCTTTTGACCTTGTGCCTGTAGGCTAAAAAAAGAAAAAAGAACGGAAATTATGACGAGGATCATTTTCATTGTAAGGAATTATATTCAAAGATAATTACAATTCTCATACCGAACTTTTTAACATTTCAATTTAACAGATTCGGAGTCTGAAAATTCTTGTTTTTATTGGGATTTGTGGGTTTAAAATTCCTAAATTTGCCTGACTTTAAAAAAAAATTTTTAACATACACTCCATCCTATGTCAAAAGACATTCGAATTAAAAGAGGTTTATCTCTACGATTAGAAGGGGAGGCGGAAAAGGAGCTGGTACAAGCTCCGAGGTCAAAGACCTATGCCATTAAACCGCCAGATTTTCATACTGTAGTACCCAAAATGGTTGTTAAGGAAGGTGCGAAACTGCTAGCCGGTGACGAACTTTTCTATTCAAAATACACCGATGAGGTGCGTTTTACCAGTCCCGTTAGTGGAACGCTTAAGGAGATTAAGCGAGGTGATAAACGCCGCATTATGGAAGTAATTATAGAAGCAGATTCCGAAGATGCTTATAAGGAATTTGGGAAAATGGACGCTGCTTCAGCTGATGCTGAAGCCGTAAAGGCCCGAATCCTTGAGAGTGGCTGCGGTGCTTTTATCAATCAAAGGCCATACGATATTATAGCCGACCCCAAAGATAGCCCAAAAGCTATTTTCATTTCAGCAGTTAGTACGGCTCCATTAGCTCCGGATTGGGGCTTCATCTTAAAGGATAAACAAGCGGAATTCCAGGAAGGAATTAACGCGCTCCAAAAATTAACTTCCGGAAAAGTTCACCTTTCTATGGACGATTCCTCGGCAGCTTCTTTGAAAGGGATAAAGGGCGTCGAACTTCACAGTGTTAGTGGACCACATCCGGCGGGCAATGTTGGAGTGCAAATCCATAAGATTGATCCGGTGAACCAGGGGGAAAGAGTTTGGACCCTGAACCCTGAGGACGTTGCTATTATAGGTAAATTGTTCTTAACTGGACGTTTTGAGGCCGATCGCACCATTGCAGTAACCGGTAGTGAAGCAAAAGATCGCAAATACTATAGTGCAAAAATTGGTGCGAATGTTTCCGATTTTATCGGAGAGGTTAACGATGATATCCGAGTAATCTCAGGAAATGTTTTAACGGGAACCAAAATCTCTAATAATCAGTACATAGGTTTCCTGGATAACGAATTAACGCTTATTCCAGAAGGAAATCAATACAGAGCATTTGGTTGGTTGCCTTTTACCTATAATAATATACACTCAAATTCCAGAACTTCACTTTCCTGGTTGTTTCCTAAGCGTAAATTCAAGCCCACCACCAATCTCAACGGAGAGGAACGTGCTTTGGTTGTTACTGGTGAAATGGAGGAGGTATTACCAATGGATATTTTTCCAATGCAGCTTATTAAGGCATGTATGGCCGGAGATATTGAGAAAATGGAGAACCTTGGGATTTACGAAGTGGCTCCAGAAGATTTCGCTTTGGTAGAATATGTAAACACCTCGAAAATTGATATTCAGGAGGTCATTCGTTTAGGGCTTGATTTAATGATTACTGAAGTAGGTTAAAAAGCAGGACAATTATGGAATGGATTAGACAAAGATTAGATAAGATAAGAGAGCCATTTGGCAAGGGTAAGAAATATGAAAAATTCGCACCCGCGGTAAATGCAATAGATACTTTCCTTTTTACGCCGAATCATACCACCCAGAAGGGAGCTCATATTAGGGATGCGGTTGATTTAAAAAGGGTAATGATTACAGTAGTAATCGCTTTAATACCAGCACTTCTTTTTGGTATGTGGAATGCTGGTTACCAGTATTACAGCCAATTAGGGGAAGCTTTTACTTTTTGGGATGCACTGGGACATGGTGCCCTGAAAATTGTTCCAATGATCGTGGTTTCCTATGCCGTAGGACTCGGAATTGAATTTGCATTTGCTATTTTCAGAGGGCATGAAGTTAACGAGGGTTACCTGGTGACAGGTTTGCTTATTCCGATGATTATGCCCATTGACCTTCCACTTTGGATGTTGGCTCTATCAGTTGTATTTGCAGTATTGATTGGGAAAGAAGCTTTTGGAGGTACAGGGATGAATATCCTGAACCCTGCCTTAACGGCAAGAGCCTTTGCTTTCTTTGCTTATCCTACGTATATGTCAGGGAACAAGGTTTGGGTTAGTGAGGCAAGTAATGTAGAGGCCGTTTCAGGAGAAACAATTCTTGGTTCTCTTGCAGCTGGAGATAATGTATCATACAGTATGTGGGATATGTTCTATGGGGTTATACCGGGGTCGGTTGCGGAAACATCTACCTTGTTTGTCCTTGCAGGTGCCCTTCTTTTAATTTTGACTAAGGTTGGAAACTGGAGAATTATCTTAAGTGGATTTATTGGAGCTGCAGTAATGGCTTTAATTTTTAATGCCCTTCCCTCTCTTGGAGTGGCAGGAAATGAGTTGACAAACTTCTATTGGGTGAATCACCTTTTAATTGGAGGATTGGCCTTTGGAATCGTATTTATGGCAACTGATCCGGTTTCTGCTGCACAAACTTTGAAGGGGATGTGGATCTATGGGTTCCTAATAGGTTTCTTCTCGATAATGATAAGGGTATTTAACCCGGCATATCCAGAAGGGGTAATGCTGGCCATTCTGTTGATGAATGTGTTTGCACCAACGATAGATCACTATGTAATTCAGGCTAACATTAAACGCAGACGAAAACGAATTAAAACTGCCACCGGGCAGGTTAAAACAGCAGTTTAGTTATGGAAGAGAAATCAGTAAATAAAACGAACAGTAACGGCTATACTTTTATGTTCGCTATTATTATGGTAGTAGTAGTAGCAAGCGTTTTAGCCTTTACAGCAACTTCCCTGCAGCCTACGCAAAGAGAAAACGTAAGACAGGAAAAGATGCAAAGTATTCTGGCTACTATCGGTGTTGAAACCGATAGGGCTGGAGCTGAAGAACTATACAACCAGTACATCACCGAGGAGATTAGTCTTCGCGAGGATGGATCTGTTGATCAGGAGGTGAACGCCTTTCAGGTAGATCTGGCTAAGGAGTTGAAAAAGCCCGTATCGGAACAGGTTTTTCCTTTATATATTGCCGATGTAGAGGGTGAGCAATTTTATATTGTACCCCTGAGAGGAAACGGGTTATGGAATGCGATCTTTGGATACATAGCGCTAAGGGATGATATAAATACCATTGCTGGTGCCACTTTTGACCACCTGGGAGAAACACCAGGACTTGGTGCTGAGATTACAAAGGAATTTTTCAGGGAAAGTTTTACCGATGAAAAGATTTTTGATGAAAGCGGAAATCTCGTAGGAGTATCTGTTGTAAAGGGCGATATAGATCCTTCAGATAAAGATGATAATAAGGTGGATGCCATATCAGGAGCCACAATTACAGGAGATGGGGTTTCCGATATGATTTCTGAAAGACTTAAGCGTTACCTGCCTTATTTTGAAAAGGAAAAGGAAATTAAAGTAGCAATTCAATAATTATGGCTAACGAGAAAAAATATACTTCCCAGGAAAAGGAAGCGAAGAAGAAAGAAATGATTCTCTTTTTGTCTAATTCAGAAGAGAAAGAACATTTCCTATCTAAAGCGAACAGAAAATTATTGTCTGATCCTTTAGATGATAACAACCCTATTACCGTACAGGTACTGGGTATTTGTTCTGCACTTGCCATCACCGTACAGTTGGAACCAGCTGTGGTTATGGCTATTGCGGTAGTGGCTGTAATGGCCTTTAGTAACATGATTATTTCCATGTTGCGTAATATGATCCCAAGCCGAATAAGGATTATTGTACAGCTTGTTGTTGTAGCTTCCCTTGTTGTTTTGGTAGACCAGATTCTCAAGGCTTATGCTTATGATGTAAGTAAACAGCTTTCGGTATTTATCGGTCTTATTATTACCAACTGTATTGTAATGGGACGGCTAGAGGCTTTTGCCCTTGGAAACGGTGTTTACAAATCTTTCCTGGATGGGGTCGGAAATGCAGCGGGTTATGGGTTAATCCTTATCATCGTGGCATTTTTCCGTGAACTTTTAGGTTCAGGTAAATTATTTGGATTTGAGGTTTTGGGTCATAAAGGCGCCACCCTGGCGGAATCTACTGGCCTGTATGCTTTCGGATACGAAAACAACGGATTGATGCTCCTTTCTCCAATGGCTCTAATTGTTGTAGGGCTTATCATTTGGGTCCAGAGAGCGCGTAATCGCAAACTGATTGAAGAAACCAACTAACAGCTAAAAAAGAATAATAATGGAATATGTAAACTTATTTGTAAGAAGTATTTTCATAGAAAATATGGTTTTTGCTTACTTCCTGGGGATGTGTTCATACCTGGCGGTATCCAAAACCGTTAAAACAGCTGTTGGTTTAGGTGCCGCTGTAATCTTTGTACTTACCATTACCGTACCTATTAACTTCCTGCTGGATAATTACCTGTTAAGGCCCGGAGCCCTGCAATGGCTAGGCGCTGAGTATGCTAATGTAGACCTTAGCTTCCTGAGCTTCATTATGTTTATTGCGGTAATTGCCTCTATGGTACAACTGGTAGAAATGATCGTTGAGAAATTTGCTCCGGCTCTGTATGGCGCTTTGGGTATTTTTCTTCCACTTATTGCGGTAAACTGTGCCATTCTCGGTGGCTCTTTATTTATGCAGCAAAAGGATTTTGGGGCCATTACAGAGGCCGTTACGTATGGTTTTGGAAGCGGCGTTGGTTGGTTCCTTGCTATTCTGGGAATTGCAGCCATTCGTGAGAAAATTGCGTACTCAAATATACCGGCTCCATTGAAAGGCCTGGGAATAACTTTTATTATTACCGGTTTAATGGCTCTTGGCTTTATGAGTTTTATGGGAATTAAAATATAATCGAAAAAGTAGGATTATGACAGTTGTAATAGCAAGTGTAGTAGTATTTTTAGTATTGATCCTGTTATTGGTTTCCATTTTGCTTGGAGCCAAAGCTAAACTGGCGCCATCAGGACCGGTGACAATTAATATTAACGGAGAAAAAGATATGGAGGTAGGTTCGGGAGGAACTCTCCTTTCTACCTTAGGTGATAATAAATTATTTTTACCATCAGCCTGTGGAGGTGGTGGAACCTGTGTGCAGTGTAAGTGTATTGTTTCTGAAGGGGGAGGAGCTATTCTTCCTACTGAAGAACCGCATTTTACACGTAAAGAGATTGCACAGGGTTGGCGCCTTGGATGCCAGGTAAAGGTAAAAGAGGATATGAAAATCCAGATTCCGGAAGAAGTATTTGGAATCAAGAAATGGGAGGCAACGGTAGTTAGAAACTACAATGTGGCCTCTTTTATCAAGGAATTCGTTGTTGAAATTCCTGAGGATATGGATTATAAGGCCGGTGGCTACATCCAAATCGAAATCCCTAAATGTGAAGTGAAATTCAGCGATATGGATATCACCGCTCACCCAGATGAACATCCGGGTGAACCACAAAAATTCCAGGAGGAATGGGATAAATTTAAACTTTGGCCTTTAGTAATGAAAAATACAGAGACCGTAGAGAGAGCTTATTCCATGGCATCTTATCCTGCGGAAGGTCGAGAGATTATGTTGAATGTTCGTGTGGCGACCCCACCTTGGGATAGGGCTAAAGACGGCTGGATGGCTGTGAATCCAGGTATTGCTTCATCATATATTTTCTCCAGGAAAAAAGGAGATAAGGTAACCATCTCAGGGCCTTATGGTGAATTCTTTATCAATCCAAGTGAAGCGGAAATGCTTTATGTTGGAGGTGGTGCCGGAATGGCCCCGATGCGTTCTCATCTTTACCATCTTTTCCGTACCCTTAAAACCGGTAGAAAAGTAACGTACTGGTATGGTGGACGTTCAAAGCGAGAATTGTTCTATAGCGAACATTTCAGGGCTTTGGAAAGGGATTTCCCGAACTTTAGATTCTTCCTGGCACTTTCTGAGCCAATGGAAGAAGATAACTGGAAAGTGAAAAAAGATCTCGATGATGAAGGAGATGGATTCGTAGGATTCATCCACCAGGTAGTGATCGATAATTATTTGAGCAAACACGAAGAGCCTGAGGAAATCGAATTATATTTCTGTGGACCTCCACTTATGAACAAGGCAGTTCAGAAAATGGGAGAAGACTTTGGTATACCTGATGAGAATATCAGATTCGATGACTTTGGAGGTTAATCGTCCAATAAATTAAGCTTAAAAGATCGTCTAAGGGCGGTCTTTTTTTATTTTTGTACTATGGCGAAATTAAATGATCAGGAATTGCATAATCTTGCGATGAATATTGTGGGAAAGGACCTTGAGGAGAAGGGCTATGAATTTTTGGGGGTCAATAGTGAAATTCAGAAAGACCCTCAATTTGTTGCGCTAAAAGATAAGAAGCTGCATTTTGTGATTGTTCGTGCCATAGAATATCCTCACAATCCCCGGGAATTTGAAATTCAGTTTTTACAAACTATAAAACAACATGCCCAAAAATTTAATGCCCGGACCTTCTACGCTGGCGTAGGTCTTGCTAATTCTTTGGATTATGAAAGACCCGTGATTCACGGAGAAGCATATGTAGTAAATTATGATGGCTGGCAGGAAATTTAGCACAATGAAAAAGCATTTTATTTTATTTTTATTAATGAGTTTTTCTCTGGCATGTCAGCCTGAAAATCCAGTGAAAAGTATTTCCGGGAACGCCCTGGGAACTACCTACACGATCAAATATTTTTCTGATGAGGATTTAAAGCTTGACGCTGCCCTTGATTCCATATTCAAGCTCATGAATGCCTCCATGAGCACCTATCAAAACAATTCTGCTATTTCCAGGATTAACAGAGGAGATACATCCGTTGTGGTAGATGAACATTTTGTAGAAGTCTTTAGGAGCTCTCAAAAGATCTATAAGGAAAGTGAAGGTTATTTTGATCCTACTGTCGGAAATCTTGTCAATGCATATGGTTTCGGTCCTGAAAAACAGCTTAGACAACCCAATGAAGAAGTTCTCGATTCCCTCCATCAGCTAGTGGGCTTTGATAAACTTCAACTTCTCAATAACAGTCGGGTCATTAAAAGCGATCCGGGGATTTTTATCGATTTTAATGCCATTGCTAAGGGATACACCATTGACGTTATTTCTGAATATTTTGATAAAAACAATGTAAAGAATTATCTTATTGAATTAGGAGGTGAGCTCGTGGCCAAAGGAAGAAATAAGCAGAAGGATTCCGATTGGATAGTGGCTATTGATGATCCAGAACAGACTGAAGGAAAGAGAACCTTTCAGACGATACTGGCCTTAAAGGACAGGGCAATGGCAACCTCGGGTAACTACCGAAAGTTTATTGAAGATTCCGCAGGTAATACTTTTGTTCACACTATTAATCCAATTACGGGAAAAGCTGAGAAGAATGACCTTTTAAGTGCATCGGTATTGGCCGAAAATTGCACCTTAGCCGATGGTTATGCCTCCGCATTTATGGCCATGGGTTTTAATAAAGCTGTAGCCTTGCTGGAGAAACTTGAAAATGTTGATGCTTATTTTATCTATGTAACAGCCAAGGGAGAACCTGAAGTTTATGCTTCAGAAGGATTTAAAAAAACGCTGATCGAATAATTATTTGTGGCAAACCGGAATTATTTCCCCTGGAGCCAAACGGTAAGTATTTATTTCTTCTGAAGATAGGTATCGGGTATAGTCAATTTCTTCAACCCTGAATCCGATACTTCGTAGTTTATCAAAATAATCCCTTCCGTACACCCTTACATGATCGTACTGACCAAAGATTCTTTCCCGGGTTTTTTTATCGGTTATAGAGTTATCTTCATAGGTTTGTTCCCGTTCTAAGTCCTGGGGGATTTGAAGAATAGCTGTGCCACCAGGTTTTAAAATTCGATAGATTTCCTGCAGGGCCTTGGTATCGTCTGGAATGTGTTCCAATACGTGATTGCAAAGGATAAAATCAAACTGGTTATCTGGAAAGGGCAAATCACAGATATCGGCTTTGACATCAGCTAGAGGAGAGTTCAGATCAGTAGTCGTGTAATCTAGGTTTTTTAATTTCCTGAACCGTTTATAAAAGGCCTGTTCAGGGGCGAAATGAAGTACTTTTAAATTTTTAGTAAAAAATCCGGTTTTATCCTTTAGATAGAGCCAAAGTAATCGGTGTCTTTCCAGGGATAGGGTGGAGGGAGAGAGTACATTTTCCCGTTGCTTCACATAGCCATAGGGGAGGAATTTTCTGAAACTGCTGCCGTCTATTGGATCCGTGTATTTATTCCCCTTTAAAGCTAATCTTAAAAAGGGTCTGGCGAGGTAACTAAAACGAATTAAAAGCGGCCGTGGAAATGCATTGAGAATAAATTTTAAGACTTTCTTCATTTAATTGCCAATCTCCTTGATGTCCATAGATCAAACTTCGATATCGCCCCAATTTTCGCCTGACTTAATCCGGTATAATTGCATTTCGGAAACCCCGAATTGCTTAGCCAGCACCCTAATTCGTGTTTTCCGATTAGGATCCAGTAACTTCTTTTTAAGAATAACCGCCTGGGCATAGGTGAGTTTTGAATAAGAAACTACCTTTCGTAATTTTCTTTTATGCTTGTTTTCCTTAACCTTAGGGCTGTTATATTGATGTTTTACCCATTCTTCCTGGGTCATCCAGGCAAGATTGGAGGCCCGGTTATCGTCTTTCTGAAAGTTTTTATGAACGACATATTTATCGCCCTCTTTTTTCTTTAAAAATAATTCAGCTACCATGCGGTGAATATAATAGCTCTTGGATTTCCCGGATTTCAGTTTCACCGAAAAATTGAGGTAGCCACCGATTTTTCCTCCTTTGACCAATTCTCCTTCTGGATTTCTTAGAAAACTGATCATACGCCCGAAATTGGAAATTTTGTAGACAAATCGCTCCTGCCATTCTTTTTTATGTAAAATCTCCCACCGTTCCTGTCTAAAATTTTTAATCATATACCTGTGCTCTAAATTCTACTTCTTCATCACTCTCTATTCCTAAAGCTTCATAAATATATTTAAAAGTAGATAACAATTCTGGTTTTCCGTTTACCAGGGCTACATCATGTTCAAAATGGGCACTGGGTTTATTGTCGGCTGTTAGAATCGTCCATCCATCGGGTAATTGTTTGATTCTTCTGGTTCCCAGATTGATCATAGGTTCTATAGCTACCACCATTCCCTCAACGAATTTTTTACCTCTACCACGTTTTCCGTAATTTGGCATTTCGGGATCTTCGTGCATCTTTCTGCCAAGGCCATGTCCTACAAGTTCCCTGACCACTCCATAGCCACGACTCTCGGTGTACTGCTGGATGGCGTAACCAACATCGCCTACGCGGTTACCTGCCTTAAATTCTCTTATTCCCACATATAAAGACTTTTTGGTTACTTTAAGGAGTTCTTTAATTTCCGGTAGAACCTCACCTATTTCAAAGGTGTAAGCATGATCACCATAAAATTCATTTTTAAGGGCTCCGCAATCTATTGAGATAATATCCCCTTCCTGCAAAGGAGTGTCATTGGGTATTCCATGAACTACCTGGGCGTTGGGACTCATACATAGAGAATTTGGAAAATCATACATGCCTAAAAACCCTGGTTCTGCACCGTGATCCCTGATGAACTCTTCTGCAAGTTTATCCAAATAAAGGGTAGTCACGCCTGGTTTTATTTCAGAGGCCAGCATACCAAGGGTTTTGGATACTATAAGGGCACTTTCCCTTAACAATTCAATTTCTTCTCTTGTTTTAGGTATAATCATTCTTATTTTTTAAAAGCAGTTAAAAAACCATAGCGCTTTTTCTCTGGTTTCCTGTTTGCGCCTGTTAGTTTCTGATAAATTTCTCCCCAACCTAACATTCCTCCAATATTTCTGTCATCAATAAAAATATCGGCCAGGATCTTTCTGCTAATTCCTTCATCGAAATCTTCTTCGGGATAACTTTTATTTACTGCGTAAAACTCGATTCCCCGTATTCGGCAGAATTCTATTGCCTCTTCTAATCGCTCCCCATACCTGTAGGTCCATAGGATGAGTAAATGGCCTTCTTCTTGTAGCTTTTGCAAGGATTCAAATGCAAAGAGCAAAGGTTTACCGATCTCAGGATATTTGTTCTCTACAATAGTACCATCAAAATCTACCGCTATTGTAAGGGATCTGGGCATAACACAAAATTAGAAAGTTTTGACTTAATTATTATTTATACTCTTCAAAAATCCGCATAGGGATTTTGGTAATCTTTATTACTTACAATAGCGGCCAGGTCCTCTTCGAAAGTCTCTAAGGCAAATTCCACAAAGCGATTTACCTCTTGGCCATCTTTACGAAAGATGATGGTGGGAACCAGGGAAACATCATAATCTTTTTCAATATGATCAGGTGTCTCTTTGTATGGATCAACAGCTATTGTCGTTAAATTAGCGTAATCATAGCCAGCTTGGTCCAGGATCTTATAAAGTTTAGGCACTTCCAATTGACTATCAGCACACCAGGTACCCATAAATAGAACAATCTCATAATCGGAGATATGTTCTTTTATTACCTTCATATGTTCCTCTTCCGGTTGATATTTGCTGTATCCCTGGTTAAACCAATATGAAAAGGGGCTTTGCTCCAGTTCTTGTCGCTGAAACTGACCAAGAAGGAATTCTTCCTGAACATCCTTTTTTGATATAATGGTTTCTCCCTTACTACCACTTAGAAAAACGCTTAGGATTATTAATACAATCTTATTCATTATCATTTTAAATTAAAGGGTCCTCTGTCATTACATCAGGTTGATCTATTCCCATGAGTTTTAAAATAGTGGGTGCGATATTACCGAGTTTGCCACTTTTGATTTCCCTGACATCGTTATCCATTAAAATTAGGGGTACCGGGTTAGTAGTATGAGCAGTATTGGGACTTCCGTCTGGATTGATCATAGTTTCGCTGTTTCCGTGATCTGCAATAATGAGGACCGAATAATCATTTTCACGTGCAGCCTCGGCGACATCCTTGGCACAGCTGTCTACCGTTTCACATGCTTTTACGGCAGCTTCAAAGACTCCTGTATGGCCGACCATATCGGGGTTAGCAAAATTCAAACAGATAAAATCTGCTGAGTGATCCTTGATTTCCGGAATGATCTTGTCTCTTAATTCAAAGGCGCTCATCTCCGGTTGCAAATCATAGGTGGCCACTTTTGGAGAATTGCACATAATTCTTTTCTCTCCCTTGAAGGGTTTCTCTCTTCCGCCGGAAAAGAAAAAAGTTACATGAGGATATTTCTCAGTCTCAGCGATTCTGATTTGTTTTTTTCCGGTATATTCCAGGACTTCTCCTAGGGTCGATTTGATATTGTCCTTTTTAAAGACCACATTGATCCCCTGGAAACTATCGTCATATTTGGTAATTGTCACATAATATAACAGTAATTTTTTCATATTGTATTCAGGGAAATCCTCCTGCGTTAATGCTTGTGTGAGCTGTCTTCCCCGGTCAGTTCTGAAATTAAAGAAGATAACAACCTCTTTCTCTTTTAATTGCGCTACGGGTTTACCCGTATCATCAGTAAGGACAATCGGCTCGATGAATTCATCGCTTACATTATTATTGTAGCTGCGATCTATAGCTTCGGTAGCGTTAGTTGTTTTATGGCCTTCACCTTTTGTAATAAGGTCATAAGCTTTTTTTACTCGTTCCCAACGCCTATCTCGGTCCATGGCATAATATCTCCCGATTATAGACGCGAGTTTTCCGTTTGTTTTTTTAAGGTGTTCTTCGATTTCTTTTATGAAGCCTTTCCCCGAATGAGGGTCTACATCGCGGCCATCGGTAAAGGCATGGACGTATTTTTCTTTAACTCCAAAATCTTCAGCTGCACTGAGAAGGCCCTTTAAGTGATTGATGTGAGAGTGAACTCCACCATCACTTACCAGCCCCATAAAATGGATAGGTTTATTATTTTTAATGGCATAGGAAAAGGCCTCCTCAAGCACTGGCTCATCTTTTAAAGTGTTTTTCTCAACAGCCATGTTGATCTTAACCAGGTCCTGGTATACAATTCTTCCTGCACCCAGGTTCATATGTCCTACCTCACTGTTTCCCATTTGACCTTCAGGCAAACCTACATTCATCCCGTCAGTGCGCAGTTCTGCATGTGGATAATCTTTTATAGCCGAATCCATAAATGGAGTATTAGCCTGTGCGATGGCAGAGACTTTAGGATCCTGGGTAATCCCCCAGCCGTCCAGGATCATCAGTAAAACTTTCTTGTTCATATCACATTTGAATTTTGGCTATAAAGATAAAAACAAATTTCAGCCTTTACTAAGCATCTCCGACGAATGTTTTATAATCCCTACAAACCATTACTTTCGAACTTCGGCAGGGGGGGCTGTTGCTTAGGACCTGCCGGTTATTTTCAGCATCTTCATGGAGGACCCAATTCCTTTTGGCCTAGTACCAAATATGAAAAAATCCTGTTTGGTTCAAATGCAGAAATGTTTAACCTTCCACATTCTAAAATGATCCTTAAAATTTTACTTAATTGGCCTGAAGTATATTCGATAAAACGATTTAAATTTTAACACAAATTCTGGGTATGGTTCATACGATATCTATTTATTTTACGTTGTATTGATTAATCAGATGGATGCCCAATTAGCTGAAAACTAATTAAATATCGCTTTGAAATGTTAAAATTCTCTGGTAGGAGCCACTTTGAAGTAATTAATTCGATAAAAGCATAACTTGGCATGTCCTTTGGAATAAATTAACAAACAACTAAAAAATTAAAAATTGCCTATGATTCACAAGATCTTAACTATTACTGGAATCCTTATTTTTTCTTTCGCTTTTACAACTTCCTCAGATCTTCCTAAAACAACAAACGTTAGTATTGAAGTACCTGCTGCATCTGCTTTGGCTTCAGAAGAAACCAAAACTTTTTCTGAAACCGTTGCAACAGCATACAGCGAATTCTCAGAAAAAAATACTAGCATGCCTGCCTTAAATGTTTTTGAAAGAGCCATGGCAGGTTATTCCAAATTAGAGCAAAGCGGTAAAGTTAGAAATCAACTTCTGACAGTTATTGATTTTGGTCTTTCCTCTACTGATAAAAGATTGTGGATACTTGATATGACTACAAAAAATGTACTTTTCCACACCTACGTTTCTCACGGAAAAAATACGGGGGGAGAGTATGCTACAAAATTTTCTAATACGGTTAATTCCTTGCAGAGTTCTCTTGGGTTTTATATCACTGGAAAAACTTATTATGGTAAAAATGGACTCTCCTTATATTTGGATGGGCAAGAAAAAGGTTTCAATCACAACGCTAGAAAACGATATGTTGTGGTTCATGGTGCCGATTATGCCGAGCCTTCTTTTATAGATCGGATCGGACGTTTAGGTAGAAGTTATGGATGCCCGGCAGTTCCAAATTCCATTGCCAAAGACCTTATTGAGCGCATAAAGGGGAAGTCTGTAATTTTTATCCATAGAGAAGATAGAAATTACCTTGAAAAATCCCAGTTACTTAACTCTTAAGAAGCTTGATAATTTCATTATCCTGGCGGTAAATATCTTCTGCGAACCTGGTTTTGTCACCTTCACGCCATGCCGTCCAGTAAAAATGATGCACTCTTACATCTTTACTAACCATAATAGTCGTGGTTCTTCCTGAATCCAAAATATCCTGAATTTTATCTGGAGTATATTTTTCCTGGTCGTTTAACAAATACTCGGCCAGGTCTAATACTCCTTCAACTCTGACACAACCTGAGCTCTGGGCCCTGGAATTTTTTTCAAAAAGTTTTTTCGAGGGAGTATCGTGAAGGTAAATGGAATACCTGTTAGGATAGATTATTTTGACCTTGCCTAAAGGATTGGCCGGGCCAGCTTCCTGTCGGTAGGTGTAATTTGCTACTTCCTGGTTATTCCAGTTTATTTCGGAGGGATTTAATTTCCTACCCCTTCCATCAAAAACGGACATATTCCTGCTGGTAAGATAACTGCTGTTCTTTTTTGCTGCCGGGATTACATCATTTTTCTTTATAGTTGGAGGAATGGTCCAGGTAGGATTATAGACAATATGTTCTATTTTATCCGAAAAAACAGGAGTTTTACGGGCTTCTGTTCCTACCATTACGCGGTTACTGCTAATGGTGTCATTTCCTTTTACCAGATGTAACCTGTAATCAGGGATGTTTACAATGATGTAATGATTACCCAGATCCTGAGGATACCATCTCCAGCGCTCCATGTTCGCCAGGATTTGATTGTAACGTTCCTGGTAGGTAGTGTTAAGCTGGGAGATAGTTCCTTTGCCTATTACGGCATCGGTTTCTATTCCGTGACCTTTTTGGAAGTTCCTTATGGCTTCCTGTAATTCCTTGTTATATTGATGGGTTGAATTTGGTGGGATACTGTCGATAAAATTCAATTCCTTAAGTCGCAATGCAATCATCGCCATCCTTGAACTGGTGTCCCCAGGCTTAATACTTTCTCCTATTTGGACCTGCGTGGGATTTTTCTCCTTATCCATTAATGTGTGATAATCTTTAAGAGATCTTTGAAGTCCTTTGTAAACAATATGCTTGGGGGCCAGGTCTTCTAAAGTGGCAGCGATTTTACGGTCCGAAATGGCCTTTTCCAAAAGTGGTAGTAATTCGGTATTATTACTATCAATATCCCATATGGAGTAGAGTTTTTTTGGATCTAATTTACCGGAATGCAAATGACGGCCGTAGGTAAAAAAAGTATCGGTGAGTACAAGTTCAATTAGATCTTTCTCCTCCTGGTCGAGGTTAGCAAGATTGGATAAAGCCATCTCAAGGTACTCACCGTGGTAATCTTTAAACCGGAGCCCGTGATTTGGGGCGTTTTCAATACTTCTGTAAAGCTCTTCCCGTAATTCACGATCACTCCATACCGGCTGATATCCACGCTGGGAATAAAAACTATCTACCAGTCTTATGTTTTTGAGCTGAATCTCCGAATTTGCAGTTTCTTTTTGCCAATCTTGAATTCTTTGTTCCACATTGGTGGCGGAAGAAAGCTTTTTAACCTCTTCGATATCCGGAGTGTTTTTGGTTTCTATTCCGGGTTCTTTGGTTTTATTCTTACAGGATACTGCAAGGATTACTAATAATGAGAAGTAGAGGGATAATCTAATTATTTTCATGTAGGTTATTTTGGAGCGGCAATACAGGAATTCCGGGGTAGGTAGTCCTGTTTATTCTGCTTTAACATCCTGGTAGGATTCATTTCGTTCAAATTGCACTTCAGCATAGGGGCAAAGTGGGTCTACTTTAAATCCTTGTTCCCGAGCATATTCCACGGCTCTTTTTAGGAGTCTTCCTGCTATACCCTGTCCTTCCAGCTCCGGCTTCACCTCAGTATGGTCTATGGTGAGAATGTCGTTATCCTGATGAGTATAAGTCAGTTCAGCGTATACACCATTATTGTTTTCTAGATAAAACATCCCCCGGGTCTGGGTTTCTTTATGTTTGATATTCATATTATTTTTTTAAAATATCATCTACGATCCCGTATTCTAAAGATTCCTCTGCATTCATCCAGTAATCACGGTTGAAATCCTTCATAACTTTTTCTATGGGTTGTCCACAATTTTCGGAGAGAATGCGTGCACTGAGTTCTTTTATTTTAAGAATTTCAGCGGCCTGAATTTCAATATTAGAAGCCTGACCTCGGGCGCCGCCCATGGGTTGATGTATCATTACCTTACCGTGAGGTTGAATCAGTCTCCTGCCTTTAGTACCTCCAGATAACAGGATGGAACCCATAGAAGCAGCAAGACCTGAACAGATGGTAGAAACCGGGCTTCTAAGACTTTGCATCGTATCGTAGATCGCAAATCCATCGGTTACAAATCCTCCGGGACTGTTTATAAATAGTTGAATCTCCTTGTCGTTTTCCATATCCAGGTATAAAAGACGATCAATCACATGCTTAGCGGTTTTATCGTTGACATCTCCCCAAAGAAATATTTTGCGTTTTTCTAAAAATTTTGCATCTATGAGGTCCTGAATTTTTCCGGGTTTATCTTTCATAATATTGAGTTGTAATTTTTATTTACCAAGCTAAAAATAAGGTTATTTTGATAGAAAAACTTCTTTTTCCCGGGGCATTTAACAAGACTTTATAAAGGTGCACCTATTTTATATTCAAGCCTAAAGTAAGTACCGTGCTGGCCGATTTGAATACTGGTATGGAAGCTAAGGAATTTCCGGGCTGGGGTATAAAAAAGAAAAACCTCCACAAATAATGCAGAGGTCACATGGAGCGGGAGACCGGGTTCGAACCGGCGACATTCAGCTTGGAAGGCTGACGCTCTACCAACTGAGCTACTCCCGCAATTCTCATGCAAATATAATCTTAATGGTAAGCAATTTCCAAATAATTTCTGAATTTTAGAGCAATAATTCTTTTGAGAGCAATAGAAATTCAAGTCAGGATTTTTATATAAGCTTGATCTCCTTAAGTTTCCATTATTCCTTTCAATTGTTGTTTAAAAGAAATCTCTTGGCTGGAAATAAAAAAACCGGGGCACTTCATTTCATACCCCGGTTTCGGTAATTTTAATATTTCTATAGATTAAGCGTTCATTGAAATCAGGAATTCTTCATTGTTCCTGGTCTGTTTGAAACGTTCTTCTATGAATTCCATAGCTTCAATAGGGTTCATGTCAGCCAAATATTTGCGTAGTACCCACATGCGCTGGATAGTATTTTCATCTAGTAACAGGTCGTCCCGACGTGTACTGGAAGAAGTAAGGTCAATAGCAGGGAAGATTCTCCTGTTAGCGATCTTTCTGTCTAACTGAAGCTCCATATTACCCGTACCCTTGAATTCTTCAAAGATGACTTCGTCCATTTTTGAACCTGTGTCGGTTAATGCAGTAGCAATAATTGATAGAGAGCCTCCATTTTCTATGTTACGGGCAGCACCAAAGAAACGCTTTGGTTTGTGAAGAGCGTTAGCATCAACACCACCACTAAGTACCTTGCCACTAGCAGGCTGTACGGTATTGTAAGCGCGGGCAAGACGTGTAATAGAATCAAGAAGGATTACCACATCGTGACCACATTCCACCAAACGTTTGGCCTTTTCCAATACGATATTTGCTACCCGAACGTGTTCATGAGCTTCCTTGTCGAATGTTGAAGCAACGACCTCTCCGCGAACATTGCGTTGCATATCGGTAACCTCTTCTGGGCGTTCGTCTATGAGTAGCACTATTTGGTATACTTCCGGATGATTCGCTGCAATAGCATTGGCGATATCCTTAAGTAACATTGTTTTACCTGTTTTGGGCTGGGAAACGATCATACCACGCTGTCCTTTTCCAATAGGAGAGAAGAGATCCATAATCCTTGTGGAAATGGAGCTTTGCTTTTCTGCAATATTGAATTTTTCTTTTGGGAAAAGGGGGGTCAGGTGTTCAAAAGAAACTCTGTCTCTAACCACCTGGGGATCTAAACCGTTGATCTTATTGATCTTTATTAAAGGAAAATATTTTTCCCCTTCTTTCGGTGGACGGATCTGACCTAAAACCGTATCTCCAGTTTTAAGACCGAATAATCTTATCTGAGATTGAGATACATAAATATCATCTGGAGAGGTTAAATAGTTGTAATCAGAAGATCGCAGAAAACCATAGTTATCCTGCATAATATCCAGTACTCCTTCGCTTTCAATTATAGCATCGAACTCATAATCGGGTTCGCGGTACCGGTTGCGACTATCACGGTTTCCACCATCACGGGAATTATCACGATTATTATTATCGCGGTTTCCGTTGTCGCGGCCTGAATTTTTTCCTCGGCTATCTTGTTTATCTCTTTGATTTCCGCGGTTATCATCCCTGGAATCTTTAGATTCTCTTGAGGAACGATTGTCAGGTCTTTTATTTTCTCTGGACTGCGGTTTTTCTTTCTCTGGCTGGTTCTTAGCTTTTGATTTATCTTCTTTCTGGGAAGCTTCTTTTTGATTGCGTCTTGGAGGTTTCTTGTCGCTGCCTATTTTTCCTGTTTTTTTCTTCTGTGGTTTTTCTGAAACTTCGGAGCTTTTAGGGCGCTCCTCAGCTAGAACTTCCTTAGCGATTGTAGGGTTGGCAGCCTGGTGATCCAATATCTGGTATACCAGATCTGATTTTTTAAGGCTTCTAAACTTAGGAACGTTTAAAGACTTTGCGATTTCCTGAAGTTCAGGAAGCTTTTTAGCTTTTAATTCTGAAATTTCAAACATGAATAAATAAGAATAAAATTTTGTGTTTGGATTGATTAAACTTCTCGTGGAAGAATCGAAAAAAATTTGGAGACTTAAGTAACCTGTTTAGAACTGGTTACGAATTGTTTCTGCAATGATACGACTTTATTTTAATATTTAAAGTGGAATTTTCTAAAGAATCTGTTATTTTTGTGGCGAATTGTAACCCAGATATGCTACAAAGAATTCAGACTGTTTACTTATTACTGGCTGCTATCGTTAGTGGTGGATTGATTTTTTTATTTCCGCTTTGGGAAAATTCAGAGGGTACTCCCGTATTTGCCAACAATGAACTTATGATTTTTATAATGTTTATTTCATCGGCATTGCTTTCTTTGGTGAGTATCTTTATGTTCAAAAACAGAAAGCTTCAATTTGTATTGGGGCGTTTAAATATACTGTTAAACTTTTTTTTACTAGGAGTGTTTGTTTATTGGTCGCTAAGCTTATCCGGAGAGGTGATAATCTCAAAGAAGGATATTGGGATGTTTCTTCCAATCATTTCTATCGTTTTTCTTGTTTTGGCCAATAAGGCCATTAAAAAGGACGAAGATCTCGTAAAATCTGTGGACCGATTACGATAAGCCTATCATCTTAGTAGTATTAGTGCGTGAAAACCCGGAGCTTAAGCTTCGGGTTTTTTTGTCAGTGTAGGTCCTGTCATTCCAATTCAATGACTTCCAGATCTGAAATATTTTCACCATCTATCTTGAATCGAAGCATCGTTCTTTTTTTATGAAATCCCTGTTTTCCAGCTGCACCCGGATTCATATGCAGTAGATTTAATTCCTTATCATTGATGACTTTGAGAATATGAGAATGACCACATATAAACAATTTAGGAGGATTTCTCTTTATTTCTTCCCTAATTGACGGAGAATACCTTCCTGGATAACCTCCTATATGGGTAATCCAAACATCAATTTTTTCAGACATGAATCTTTGGTGTAGCGGAAATTCTCTTCGGATCTCGGCCCCGTCAATATTTCCATAAACCGCTTTTAAGGGTTTAAGCTTTTGTAAAGCATCGGTTACGCCAAGATTTCCAATATCCCCGGCATGCCAAATCTCGTCGGCCTGGGCGGCATAATGTAGAATTCTTTCGTCGATATAGGTGTGTGTGTCACTTAAAAGGAGGATCTTTTTCAAAATTATTTCTTCTGGTTTAAACTTATTTCAATCTAACCTTGGTGAGGATTTCAGCTTTTGATAATTGCCTTATCTTTGCTGTTCGAAAATATAGAAAATTAATCGTATTGCCTTGAGGTATTTTTTAGAACTGGCATATTTTGGAGAGAAATATCATGGCTGGCAAAATCAACCAGATGCGACCTCCATACAGGAGGTGGTTGAGACTGCTCTCGGTAAATTATTCCAGAGGACAACAGAAATAACTGGTGCTGGCAGGACCGACGCAGGGGTACATGCCAAGCAAATCTTTGCCCATTTTGATACTCTAGAGCGAATAGATGCCAGGCAGCTACAGTTTAAGCTTAACTCTATGTTGCCTTCTGATATTGCTGTTAATGATATCTTTGAGGTAAAGGCTATAGCCCACGCTCGATTTGATGCGTTAAGCAGGAGCTATGAATACCTTATTATCAATAAAAAGAATCCATTTTTGATGGATCGAACATACCTGATCAAGAAGCATCTTGATGTAGATAAAATGAATGAAGCTGCAAACATCTTGAAAACTTATACTAACTTTAAGTGTTTTTCAAAGTCGAGAACCGATGTAAAAACCTATAATTGCAAAATTGAGCAGGCCCGCTGGGAATGGGAAGGGGATATTTTGAAATTCAGTATCACAGCCGATAGGTTTCTAAGAAACATGGTTCGGGCCATTGTGGGAAGTTTACTTGAAGTCGGATTAGGAAAAACCTCAGTGAATAATTTGCACGAAATAATACAAAGTGAAGACAGAAGTAAGGCTGGAACTTCGGTGCCGGCCAGGGCTCTATACCTTACAAGGGTCACTTATCCAAAAATAGCAATAGAATAAATGGCGTCTAAATCCGGAAATGCATTTGATTTTAATTTGTTTAAGCGCCTGCTTAAATATACCAAGCCTTATAAGATAACCTTTTATTTTGTAGGAGTTGCGGCAATATTGCTATCCTTTTTTGCCGTTCTCAGGCCCTATCTTCTGAGAGTTACTATAGACGATGCAATAATGCCGGCTGAGTATGAAAGCCTGGTTTTCTTTGTTTCTCTAATGGGCGGGATACTTCTTTTGGAAGTGATCTTTCAATTTCTCTTTATTTACTTTGCGAACTGGCTGGGACAGGAAGTTGTTCGTGACCTGAGGGTTAATTTATTCCAACATATGCTTCGGTTTAAAATGGCCTACTATGATAAATCTGCCGTAGGACGACTGGTGACCCGGGCCGTAAGCGATATAGAAACCATTGCTAGTATCTTTAGTCAGGGGCTTTTTATGATTATTAGCGACATTCTTAAAATGCTGGTGGTTGTAGCCTTTATGTTTTACCAGAGTTGGCAGTTAACCTTACTGGTCCTAACTGTTTTGCCTCTAATTATGTATGCCACCCGGGTCTTTCAACGTAAGATGAAGGTGGCCTTTGAAGAAGTGCGGACTGAGGTTGCCAATCTCAATACCTTTGTCCAGGAACGCATTACCGGAATGAAGATCGTACAGCTTTTCACACGAGAAAAGGCCGAATATGAAAATTTTAAGCAGATTAATGATAAGCACCGTAATGCCTGGGTAAAAACAGTATGGTACAACTCCATATTTTTCCCAATCGCCGAGATGGCTACATCCATAACCATTGGACTTATTGTCTGGTTTGGAGGGCTTCGAGCAGTAGAAGGCGATGTGATTACCCTGGGAATTATTGTGGCTTTCATCGAACTCTCACAGATGCTGTTCAGGCCACTTCGGCAAATTGCGGATAAATTTAATACTCTGCAAATGGGAATGGTTGCCGCTAATCGGGTTTTCGGGATTTTGGATACCGAATCTTCGATTAAGGATGAGGGGAAAATAGAGGTGACTAATCTAAAGGGTGAGATCGAATTTAAAGATGTTCGATTCAGCTATGTTGATGATGAGGAAGTTTTAAAAGGCATCTCTTTTAAAGCAGAACCCGGAGAAACCATTGCCATTGTAGGTGCAACCGGCGCTGGAAAATCCACCATAATTAACCTTTTGAACAGGTTTTATGAAATAGACAGTGGTAAGATCCTGGTGGACGGAACAGATATCAGAGACATAAACCTTAAATCCCTGCGTTCTCAAATTGCCGTTGTCCTCCAGAATGTGTTCCTGTTTGCCGATACCATTTTGCATAATATTAATTTGAACGATCCGGATATTTCTCAGGAGGAGGTGATCGCCGCTGCAAAACAAATCGGAATCCACGATTTCATCAATACGCTTCCAGGAGGTTATCAATACAACGTAAAGGAAAGAGGAGTTATGCTTTCTTCTGGTCAGCGACAATTGATATCTTTTCTCCGCGCATATATGAGCAATCCAAGTATCTTAGTTCTGGATGAGGCCACTTCTTCCGTGGATACCTACAGTGAACTGCTTATTCAGAAAGCTACGGATAAAATTACCCAGGGCCGTACCTCTATTGTGATTGCACATAGATTGGCAACCATTAAAAAGGCTGATAAGATTATCGTAATGGATGATGGAAAAATTATGGAAATAGGGACACATTCGGAATTGCTTAAGAAAGAAAAAGGCTATTACCGAAATTTATATGAGGTGCAGTTTATGGCGGAAGAGCATTTGGGTTAACTAAGATCCTCTTTAATTTTGTCTATGAGCTCCTTGGTGTTTTCGAACATCACAAATTCTCCGTCTTTGATATATGAAAGTTGTCCGGTTTCTTCACTGACTACCAGGGCAAGAGCATCTGTCTTTTCGGTAATGCCAACTGCAGCCCTGTGTCTAAGACCGAAACGCAAGGGAATAGCTCTATCATTAGATACTGGTAAAATGACCCGGGTCGCCGTTATCCTGTTGTCTTCAATGATCATAGCGCCATCATGCAAGGGAGAATTTTTGTAAAAAATAGATTCAATTATAGGTTGGTTGAGTTCAATATTCATGTCATCACCTGAATTCTTAACAAAATCAAGGTTTGTACTTTTCTGAATTACCATTAACGCCCCTGTATAAGTTCTTCCCATGCTTTCGCAGGCATTCACAATAGCTTTTACATCGGTTGTGGTTTCGAGATCATCTTTGATAAAGCGTAAATTTTTAAAAAATTTTCCTCGCTGTGTAAAATTTGTAGAGCCTATCATTAAGAGGAATTTCCGGATTTCCTGTTGGAAGACAACAATCAGTGCAAACATACCAAGGCCAATAAACTCTCCTAAAACACTACTCAAGAGTTCCATCTGCAACAATTGAGTGACCATTCCAAAAAGGAGAACGATTACAATGCCAATAAAAATGTTTACCGCTACAGTTCCCTTGATTAACTTGTAAAGATAGTACAGTAGGAGCGCGACTAGAACGATATCTACAATATCAAGAATGCGCAGATTTAGAATATCCAAATTAAAGGGCTTTTGTGTAAAAATAGAAAATTACCGAGTATTAGCATACCTGGGAGTATAATTTTACGCATTCTACTGCTTCTCTTACATCATGAACACGTAAAATGGAGGCGCCCCGAGAAAGTGCCAGGCTGTTAAGAACAGTCGTACCGTTGAGGGCTTCTTCCGGGCTTATTTCCAGGCTTTTGTAGATCATAGACTTCCGGGAAATACCAACCAGGAAGGGGAGGTCAAGGTTTTTCAGGAGTTCCAGGTGTTTAAAGAGTTCAAAATTTTGCGTGGTGGTCTTAGCAAAACCAAATCCAGGGTCGGTAATGATATCGGAAATACCATGCTGACGGGCTAATTTAATTTTTTCTGAGAAGTAAAAAATAATATCTCGCGTGAGGTCTTTATAATGGGTTAGGCCCTGCATGGTCTTTGGTGTACCCCGCATATGCATCATAATATAAGGCACTTTGTGCTTTGCCACAACTGGCATCATTTCCTCATCTAGACTTCCGGCTGAAATATCGTTGATAAGAGCTGCTCCTGCCTGAATGCTTTTATCGGCAACTTCTGCCCTGAAGGTGTCAACAGAAATAGTGATCTCTGGAAAGTTTTTAATCAAAAGTTCAATAGCCGGGATTACCCGGTTAATTTCTTCCGCTGTGGAAACCTCCTCGGCATTAGGCCGACTGCTGTAACCTCCGATATCTATGAAAGTGGCACCCTCGGCCAACATCTTTTCTGATTTTTTCAAAAGTTCCGATTCCTTTTTAACTCTGCTTTCGGTATAGAAGGAATTAGGAGTAAGGTTGAGAATTCCCATAACCTTTGGCGGAGAAAGGTCTATGAGGTTTCCTTTACAATTTATAGTCATTTATTGATTATTGAAAATTATTTCCAAGCTCTTGCCGGGGTTTTATCGTTATATAATTCAAAATAGGATAGTCACTAAAACCGGTTCCAGGGTAGCAGGAATTATTAAGTTTTGACATTCTGAAATATTTGCCCGAAATTTACGCAAATTAGAACTTCTAAATGCAGCATACCTTAAAACAATACGACGCGGTGATAGATGCCTGCCGCGCGTTGTTTGTCAATAAAATGGAGGATTACGGCAGTGCCTGGCGTATCCTGAGGCTCCCCTCACTTACCGACCAGATTTTTATCAAAGCACAGCGTATTCGGCAACTCCAGGAGTCCAGTATGAAGAAAGTAGATGAAGATGAAAAATCTGAATTTATCGGAATTATAAATTATTCCGTGATGGCATTGATCCAGCTGGAAAAAGGAGTGACTAATCAACCTGATCTTGATGCAGAGAATGCTGTTGCGCTTTATGATGAGAAAATCGCCGATACTAGGCAGTTAATGCAGGATAAGAATCATGATTACGGAGAGGCCTGGCGGGATATGCGAATTAGCTCCCTTACCGATCTGATTATCCAAAAGCTATTACGGGTAAAACAAATTGAGAATAATAAAGGGAAAACCAAAGTTAGCGAGGGAATTGATGCTAATTATCAGGATATTATCAATTATTCAGTTTTTGCACTTATCTTGATCGGGGAAGACCAGGAGAAACATAGCAATTAAAAGCAAACCGATATGAAATTACTTGTTGGAATCGCCAGGGTGCTGGTTGGGTTTTTATTTATTTTTTCAGGTTTTATTAAACTCAATGATCCCGTTGGCTTTTCCTTTAAGCTTCAGGAATATTTTGGTGAGAATGTATTAAATCTGGAATTTCTTATTCCTTTTGCGCTTGTAATAGCAATCATATTGGTTGTTTTTGAACTTGTTCTAGGCGTTATGCTACTTATAGGTTATCTGCCTAAATTCACGATGTGGAGCCTATTATTAATGATCCTTTTCTTCACCTTTCTGACCTTTTACTCTGCATATTTCAACAAGGTTACTGATTGCGGTTGTTTTGGGGATGCGATCCCGCTCACACCCTGGCAATCATTCTTTAAGGATGTAATCCTGCTGTTGCTTATTATTTTTCTTTTTGTAAAAATTAAATATCTTACTCCTGTGCTGGCACCGGTCTCGCACAGATGGGTCATCTTCCTGTTCTTTATGTTGAGTTTTATGTTTGCCTATTATGTGCTTATGCATTTACCTGTTTTTGATTTCAGGGCTTATAAAGTAGGTAATAATATCCAGGAGCAGATGGAAGTACCTGAAGATGCTCCGAAGGCCGTTTTTGAGTATAAATGGAAATTCCTTCAGAATGGAGAAGAGGTGGTGATCACCAATAGGGGGGAATATCCCCAGGTTGAGGGAGAATTCATTGATGTGGAAACTCAACAGCTCAGTGAAGGTTATAAACCACCAGTTACGGATTTTCAGATTGAAGATGATGGCAATGATATTACCGATGAGGTGCTTTCAGAAGATAAAGTTCTGCTTATTGTCGCTTACGATCTTCAAAAGACCGAAATCGATGGTTACAAAGCCGTGAAGGATCTAAGTGAAGAAGCTCTAAAGAAAGGGTATCGGGTAATTGGCCTTACTGCTTCTGGAGAAAGCGCCCGTAGCAGTTTGATTGAAAAATATGACCTCAATTTTGAATTTTACCAAACAGATGAAACTGCGCTCAAGGCAATTGTGCGTTCCAACCCTGGAATTCTAACTCTGGAACAGGGTACCATCACTCAAAAGAAGCATTGGTATGATGCTGGAGATATAAAATTATAAATCATTTCCTGTTATTTTTAAGGAATCTGTAAAAACTTCTCTTTAAGACAGGAGCGTTACCCTTATGTGCTGTCTATTGGATATATTTGTGATATGTGGAAATTTTTGTTTCCAGAGAAAATAAACGTGTATTATCCCAAGTAGAAAAACTAAAAATTATGAGAAAGAATATAGTTGCAGGAAACTGGAAAATGAATAATGATCTGGCAGAAACCGAAGAGCTTTTGGGTCACTTGAAAATGCAAATGGTAAAAGAACCTGAGGCAGAAGTGATGGTAGCCCCTGCATTCACCAATTTATATACGGCTTTCAGGGTATTGAAGGATACCCCGGTGATTGTCGCTGCTCAGAATATGCATCAGGCTGAGAGCGGAGCTTTTACTGGCGAGGTTTCAGCGAAAATGCTAAAGAGTATCGGTATTAATACTGTGATTTTAGGGCATAGTGAACGAAGGGCACATTTCCACGAAACAAATGCGATTCTTGCAGAAAAAGTAAATACTGCTATGGAACAAGATATGCGGGTGATCTTTTGTTTTGGTGAAGAACTGGATGATCGGAAAAGCGATAAACATTTTGATCTTGTTGCCAAGCAACTAAAGGAAAGCCTTTATCAAATTTCCGAAGATAACTGGAAAAATATTGTATTGGCCTATGAACCTGTTTGGGCTATTGGAACAGGAGAAACGGCAAGCCCTGAGCAAGCTCAGGAGATGCATGCCTTTATAAGAAAGAATATTGCAGAGGCTTATAATGATAAAATTGCTGAAAATGTTTCTATTCTCTATGGCGGAAGTGTCAAACCAGCTAATGCAGCTGAGATTTTTGCCAAGAAAGATGTTGATGGTGGACTTATTGGAGGAGCCAGTCTCAAGGCAGTTGACTTTCTAGAGATTGTAAATTCATTCTAAAATGGTTGGGAATTATTTCGAATTCAGGTTTAAAATAGAACCGCTTCAGCCCGGGGCTGAGATTCTTATTGCTGAATTGGGCTACCTAGGATTCGAAAGTTTTGTGGAAGAAGACGATGGCGTTACCGCTTATATCCCGGTAGAAGAATACGAAGAAGACCTGCTTGCCCAGGTGCACATCCTTCAATCTGATGAGGTAGAAATATCGTATTCAAGAAATGAGATCGAAAAAGTGAATTGGAACCAGGAATGGGAGAAGAATTTTACTCCCATAGTTGTCGACGATCGCTGTAGTATTCGGGCAACATTTCATCCTTCTACAGAAACCGAATATGAGATCGTGATAGATCCAAAGATGTCTTTTGGAACTGGACACCATGCCACCACGCATTTAATGATTCAGCATATATTGAAGAATGATTTCATCGATAAAAATGTGCTGGATATGGGTTGTGGTACCGGGGTTCTTGCCATACTGGCTAGTATGAAGGGAGCTCATATTGTCGATGCAATTGACATTGATAACTGGTGCTACCAGAATAGTTTGGAAAATGTGGAACGTAATAACTGCGATAACGTAAGTGTGGAAGAGGGTGGTGCCGAATTATTGGAGGGCCGAAAATACCATATTATTATGGCCAATATCAACAGGAATATCCTCTTACGCGATCTACCGGTCTATGTGGCATCCTTGGAAAACAAAGGAGAATTATATTTAAGCGGATTTTATGAAGAAGATGTTTCGGCCATTAGAAAATCCTGCGAGGAGCTAGGTTTAAATTATATTGAGCATCTCGAAAAAAATAACTGGGTTGCCGTAAAGTTTTCTAAATGAGTTTTTTATTATTTTTGAGAACCTAAAAATGTTTGATGATGAGTACCAAGGAGGAAGTTTTAGAAAAGGTTGTTAGAAAAACTGAAAAAAAGAAGCAAAACGAGATCGTCTTATATAACGATGATTATAATACTTTTGATCACGTTATAGAAACGCTCATTTATGCCTGTGATCATACTCCTGAGCAAGCTGAACAATGTTCCCTGCTTGTACATTATAAAGGAAAATGTACTGTGAAAACGGGAGCTTATGAAGATCTTAAGCCGCGTTGCTCTAAGTTACTGGATGCGGGCCTTAGTGCGGAGATAATTTAGTTTAAAAAAACTTCAGGTTTCTTTTTCAGAATTTAAAATAAACGATATATTTGCAGCCGCTAATCCGGATAAGGAAAAGCGATAAATAAAGGCCTCGTGGCGCAACTGAATAGCGCATCTGATTACGGCTCAGAAGGTTCCAGGTTTGAATCCTGGCGAGGTCACTTTTTTAGAAACTAAATTGAATTAAAACCCTGTAAATATAATGATTTACAGGGTTTTGTGTTTTTCAAGGTTTTTGTTTGAGAGACTTTTATTAGGTTTATTTTCTCACAAATCGTCAACATAAAACTTATCCTGTCAACATGTTGAAACTTTGACTATCAGTGGCTTAAAATTTTGTGGGTTTGACTTTCGTCTTTTAACTGAATGATACCTATACATACTTCTAAAACATTTTCATTCTTATTTTGGGTGTATACTTCCAGGGTGAATTGGGATAATGAAAGTGTTGGTGCTCTTAAAATCCCTTAAACAGATATGATTTTAAATGGCAAGTTCAAAGTCAAGTACTGAAGGCCTCGTTAATCGTTGGATTCTCAAGGCTTATTTTTGTTTTTAGTAGTCTTTGTCTTTCCGTTGTTTTAATATCCTTTAAAATGGTAGAATAATATATTTCCAGTTTGTTTCGTGATATAATTGACAGACTTTTTTGAATTCAGTTTTTGTAGACAAAAATGTTTGTTTCTAGTTTAAATGTCAATTTCATAGACAAAATTCTTTGAATTCAATTTCTGCACACAAAATTTATTTGAAGGTCGGAAGACTTAATTGATTAGAGCTATTTGTCTTATATTCTTTGCCATTACCCTTTTTTCAATTTAGTACATGAAACCAAAAAGACAAACAGGAATGATATTTCCAAACCCTTTTTCTATATCATCTTTTGCAATGTAGGCATTCTTTGTAGCGGCTATTTTTTTTTACTTTTATTTTTTTTTCGCCTATCTCAAACGTGTAGGTTTTATCAATTACAGAATCAGCAGTTTCTGAACGGTTGATTTCATGTAAACCTTTAAACTGATTCAAGAAAAAAGTTTCCCGAACATTTCCAATATTGGTGTTTTCTTTTGCTAAAGTATACTTTAAATTCGTGTTGTTCAATTATAGTTTTTCAGGTTTGGTTGATATATCAATTATGGAAGTATCTTTCTTCAACTCATTTACCAAACCGTCACGTTCCAGTATTTTTTATACTTTGTACCAACATATTGCGAGAAACTTCTACTTTTTCGTTTTATGCTTTTCCAATAAAGCATTTTGTTCTTTTTTTTGCTTTCTGGATAAAGCAAAATCTGAATATTTAAATAGGGGTATTAAAACACCTGAGCAATTTTCAGATTCACTCTCACCTCCCAGGTCTTTTCAAAATAAAAACCTTCCGGAAATTACCGGAAGGTTCTTGAGAATTTGAAAAGAAATAGATTTTGCTCCTAAATTAGCCCCGAAATAATTCCTTCCAAATCTACTGTAATATTTTCAGAAGCGGGATGCGCAGGCAATCCCGGCATTCGCATCATGTCCCCGGTAATGGGGATAAGGAATCCTGCTCCTGCAGCTATTTCAATTTCCCTCACATTTAGTGTGAAGCCTGAAGGTCTTCCCAAGAGCAAAGGATCATCAGACAAAGATTTCTGAGTTTTGGCAATACAAACCGGTAATTCTTCAAGTCCCAGATCCAAAATGGTCTTTAGATTTTTCCTGGCTTTTGGAGAAAACTCAACCCTATCTGCACCATAAATTTTCTTGGCTACTGTTTCGATTTTGGTCACTACATCCTGTTCCCATCGATATAGAGGTTTAAATTCAGACTTTTTTTCTTCAATGGCTTCTATTACTTTTGTAGCAAGATCGAGAGCTCCTTCACCTCCTTTAGCCCAACCGTCAGAAAGGGCAACTTTTACATTTAGTTTTCTTGCCAGATCAAAAATAACCTGTATCTCTTCATCGCTATCGCTGTAGAATTTATTAATGGCGATAACGGGGGTGATGTTATATAATTTTGCGTTTTCCAGATGTTTTTCCAGGTTTGGAAGTCCTTTTATCAAGGCATCAACATTGGGTATTGTAAGTGTTTTTAAATCCGCTCCCCCGTGATATTTGAGCGCCCTTATTGTGGTTGTCATGACCACCGCCTTAGGAGCAAGTCCAGCACTCTGACATTTAATATCGAGGAATTTTTCGGCTCCAAGATCGAATCCAAAACCGGCCTCTGTCACGGTATAATCTGAAAGGCTCATCCCCATTCGGGTAGCAATGACAGAGTTTGTGCCCTGGGCGATATTTGCAAATGGACCTAAATGAATAATCGCAGGGTTTCCTTCAATAGTTTGCACAAGATTAGGCTTTAGTGCATCCTTCAGCAAAGTGGCCATAGCCCCTTCAGCATTCAGATCTCGTGCATAAACCGGTCTTTTCTTGAAAGTATAGCCTATAAAAATATTTCCTAATCGGCCTTTGAGATCATCCAGGTTTTCTGCCAGGCACATGATTGCCATGATCTCAGAAGCGGCCGTAATATCAAAACCACTTTCTCGGGGAATTCCCGAAGCTGTTCCTCCAAGACCGATCACAATATTCCGTAGGGATCGGTCGTTCACATCCATTACTCTTTTAAGAGAAACAGTGCGGGGATCAAGTCCCAGGTTATTGGATTTGGATTGAATATTATTGTCTACTAAAGCGGCAAGCAGGTTATGAGCTTTTTCAATTGCTGAAAAATCTCCTGTAAAATGAAGATTGATATCTTCCATTGGAAGGACCTGGGAATATCCTCCTCCAGTAGCGCCCCCTTTCATCCCAAAGACAGGTCCTAAAGAGGGTTCGCGCAGAACTACTGTTGTTTTCTTTCCAAGTCTGTTCAGGGCTTCAGAAAGTCCTATAGAAACTGTTGTTTTTCCTTCACCTGCAGGTGTTGGAGAAATAGCTGAAACCAGGATCAGGTTGCCATTTTGAACCTTTTCCTTATCAATTCTGGAAAGGGGAAGCTTGGCTTTATACTTTCCGTACATTTCAATTTCCTCGGAATCAAGACCTAATTTCTGTGCAATTTCAGTAATAGGTTTAATTTTAATATTTTGGGCAATTTGAAGATCGGTGAGAGGGGTGGTGGTTATCATTGATTTTCTGCTTTTGAATACTCAAAATTACATGCTATGCCAGATTAGAAAAATGATTAGGATCAGTTAGTTTGAAATTACTAAATCGTTTTCGGAGAATACACAAAATCCAGAAAGGCTTCTATAATCTTGCATTACAAGGATTAAATATAAATAGCAGGTTTCATTGTTGGTTTTGGCTGTAATAAACATCGTAGAAGATATTTTTAGGTCTTTTCGAGAAATACCGTATTGGCTATTCTCCTTTGAGGAAGAATGTCAGTTTTTTAAAAACAAGCATTTAAATTTATATCTTACCAACTCTAAATTAATTAGAGTAAAGAACAGTTTTTTCCAAGTCCTTACCTATGGCCCTAACCAAAAATTTATTTTTCTTCATCATTATTCTGACGCTCTTTTCCTGCAAAACTGAAAGAGAAGTTGCCAGCTTTAAAATAGGCTTCTCTCAGGCGATGACTACCGATAATTGGCGTAAACAAATGAATAGGGCTATGCAGGTGGAAGCCTCTATGCATCCTGAGCTTGAATTGGAAATCAGCGATGCAGGAAACCAGGTTCAGAAGCAAATTGAACAAATAGAAAGGTTTATAGAAGAAGGAGTAGATATTCTTATTGTTTCTCCTATTCAGTCCGTGCCCATTACACCAGCAATAGACAAGGCCATGGATGCCGGAATTCCAACAATAATAATAGACCGAAAGATCGAAGGCAGTAATTATACGGCATATTTGGGTGCTGATAATTTTGAAATTGGATCCAATGCAGCACGTTATATTCTGTCAGGTGAAAGAACCAATGCTGAAATTTTCGAAATTACGGGTGCCGAAGGTTCCTCCCCGGCTCATGAAAGAAGCAGAGGCTTTAGAAGTATTATTGATTCAGTAAATAATTTCAAGGTCACCCATAGTATTAAAGGAGACTGGGAAAAATCTTCGATCACCAATGCCTTAACTGCTCTTTTGGAAGATAATGTGGTTCCCGATTTCATCTTTGCCCATAATGACCGGATGGCCCTTGGAGCCTGGGAAGTAGCCAGAGAATTCTCCCTTGAGGACCAGGTGAAGATCATAGGAGTAGATGGTCTCTTTGGGCCAAGTGGTGGCATTCAGCTGGTGAAAGAAGGAGTTCTAGATGCTACAATCTTGTATCCCACGGGTGGGGCCGAAGCTATTAAACTTGCTCAACATATTTTAGACGGGGAAAGTGTCAGCAAGAATAATATTTTGCGAACAGTGGTTATCGATTCGGTGAATGTAGGGATAATGCAAAATCAATTTGATAAAATTAACCAGCAACAGAATGATATAGCACGCCAACAACATACCATTAATGAACAAATTGCTACTTATAATTCTCAGAGCAACCTGGTGAAGATTATGATAGCCCTGGCTGCTGTGCTCTTTTTCCTGATGCTTTGGAGTATTTACCTACTTTATAAAAACAAAAAAAGCAAGAAAAGGCTGGAATTGAACAATCGTAAAATTATAGTACAAAGAAACCAAATCGAAGATTTCGCTCAAAAACTAAAGGAATCTAACGAAAGTAAAATCAATTTCTTTACCGCGCTTTCACATGAGTTCAAAACACCGCTAACTTTAATAACCAGCTCTATCGAGAATATCTCAAAAAATGCTTCTGGGAGTTTGAAAGCCTTTGATTATGAAACCAAACTGATAATCAATAACTCCAAACGCCTGTTACGACTTATTAATGAATTGCTGGATTTTAGAAAACTGGAAGGGAATTCTTTTAGATTAAAACCATTAAAAACCAATCTCTACGATTTTATTGAAAATATTTATTCTGATTTCAAAAGTGAAGCCTTAAGAAAATCCATAACCTTAACACTTACTTCCAGTGTTGAATCACCTTGGGCTTATATTGACAGAGATATGATGGATAAGGTCTTTTTTAACCTTCTTTCTAATGCTTTCAGGTTTACACCGAAAAACGGTAATATTTCTATCAACCTTTCTGAAAGCGAAGAGCTAATCGAAATTACCTTTAAAGATTCAGGGATGGGAATTCCGAAAGAGGAATATCAACGCATCTTTGATCCGTTTACCCAGGCTACTAATAATGCAAAAGTAAGTTCAGGCCTGGGTCTTTATATCACCAAGCAGTTTGTTGAATTGCATAAAGGACAGATCAATGTCACTTCCCGGCATGGTGCTGAATTTAAGGTCTCCTTGCAAAAAGGTAAAGAGCACCTTGCAGAGTATCAGGTTTCCGAAGAGGAATTACCATTAAAAATGGATCATTCCCATTCGGAACCAATGGAAGAAACCGAAAAACTGGATTTCCCGCTTCCGGCAGAGGATGAGCACAAGGAAAGTCTCTTGATTATTGAGGATAATCATGATCTTTCCCAGCTTCTTCACAAAAAATTTCATCCTTTTTACCGGGTATTTCTTTCTGATGGAACAGACGGAATTGAAAAAGCCCTTGAAATAATTCCAGATGTGATAATCTGCGATTTGAATTTACCGGAAAAATCCGGTTTCGAAATTTGTCGGGAACTTAAAAATGATTTACGTACCTCTCACATTCCCACGCTTATTTTAACGGCGCTGAGCGATGAAGAATCCCGGTTAAAAGCCCTGAAATCAGGTGCCGATATGTATATCACCAAACCATTTAATTTTGAAGTGCTGGAACAATCAATTATTTCCGTCTTATATAACCGGGAAAAGTTGCGGTATTATTATACCAATAAAATCGATGAAGTTAAAGATGAAGCATTCAACACCTCGGATCAGAATTTTCTCAAAGATTTAAATTCCTTGATCGACAAGAATCTGGCACAGCCCAATTTTACTGTAGAAGATCTTGCAAAGCAACTTCATATTTCCAGGGTTCAGCTTTACCGAAAAGTTAAAGCGATATTAGGAATAAGCATTAGTGAATACATCAATTCTCAAAAACTGGCAAAAGCTAAAAGCATGCTTCAGGATTCCAGTCTAAATATATCTGAAATTGCCTACAAGCTGGGTTATTCTTCTCCTGGATATTTCTCCACCTCCTTTAAGAATAAATACGGCGTTTCTCCAAAACAATTCAGAAGTTAAGATAATGTTACTATTGATCATTTTTTGTTCCTCCAAATGAGGTAACAGGAATGAAAAAAATGTATCATATTCACAACTATAACGTTATCGTATAATTTTATTTTTATTTTTAACCTACTGTTATACAGAGGAGTAACTCCTTTTTTACATCCTCTTAACAATATTGTAACTTTTTGAATAGATCTTGGAATTTATCGGGTCAGTTTAAATATACTTTAGTAATCACGATAATAGATTGAGATATGAACAAGATATTCGCCTGGTCGATAAGTGCAGCTTTAGCCGGCTTTTTATTTGGATTTGATACCGTTGTAATATCCGGAGCTGATAAACAACTTCAGGCACTGTGGGGAACCTCTGATGCCTTTCACGGTTCGGTAGTGATGGCTATGGCCTTATGGGGAACAGTGGTAGGAGCTATTTTTGGCGGAATTCCCACCAATAAGTTCGGAAGAAAAAATACCCTTTTAATAATAGGTGTATTATATTTTATTTCTGCACTTGGGTCGGCTCTTGCTAATGATCCTATCACTTTTGCGGCTTTACGTTTTATTGGTGGTTTGGGAGTAGGTGCTTCGACTATTGCAGCGCCTACCTATATTTCTGAAATAGCACCGGCAAAAGACCGGGGCAGATTGGTTTCTATGTACCAGTTCAATATAGTTTTAGGGATTTTAATCGCTTTTCTTTCTAACTACTTACTAAGAAATACAGGGGAGCAACCCTGGCGATGGATGGTTGGAATTGAAGCCGTACCGGCTTTTATATACTTCCTGTTTGTATTATTTATTCCTAAAAGTCCCAGGTGGCTTATTTCAAAATCAAAAAATTCGGAGGCAGCTGATATTTTGCAGACTATAAACCCTGAAACAAACCTTGAAACGAAAATGCAGGAAATAAAGCAGCAGTCTGAAACTAAAGTTTCAGGGGAAACAATCTTTATGAAAAAATATCGGTTTCCGCTCATTCTGGCTTTTTTGGTTGCTTTTTTCAACCAGCTTTCCGGGATAAACGCTTTTCTGTATTATGCTCCAAGAATTTTTGAAGAGGCAGGCCTTGGAGCCAGTACCGCTCTCTTGAGCAGTATTGGAATAGGCGTGGTGAATTTGCTCTTTACCTTATTGGGAGTTTTCTTAATAGATAGACTTGGAAGAAAACAATTAATGGTAATCGGATCTTTTGGCTATATCATTTCGCTTTCCCTTGTGGCAGCTGCGTTTTTCCTTAATTGGGGCGGGCTATGGGTGCCAATATTCCTCTTTCTTTTTATTGCAGCCCATGCCATTGGTCAGGGGGCGGTGATCTGGGTATTTATTTCCGAGATCTTTCCAAATCATTTGCGGGCATCCGGACAGGCTTTTGGTTCTTCAACGCATTGGGTGCTGGCGGCAATAATACCCTCGCTCATCCCATTTTTATTTTCCACTATTGGGGCGGGCTACGTATTTGCCTTTTTCGCCTTTATGATGGTACTGCAGCTCCTATTTGTGATCTTCATGATGCCTGAAACCAAAGGTAAATCCCTGGAAGAGTTAAGTGAAGAACTGGCATTAAAAGATAACGGGGAACTTTCATATAAAAATCAATAATCAAAGCAGAAGCCATGAAATATATTTATCAAAACTTACTAATCATTGTTCTTGGAGGCATGCTCTTTACCTCATGTAAAGATCATGAAACTGAGAAGCCGACCTCAGAAAATGATACCGTAGTGCAGGCCGACGAAGATTTTCGTCCTGACTTTCATTTTA
Organism: Salegentibacter profundi; assembly: GCF_054121475.1. NCBI lineage: Bacteria > Pseudomonadati > Bacteroidota > Flavobacteriia > Flavobacteriales > Flavobacteriaceae > Salegentibacter > Salegentibacter profundi. The sequence goes on along the minus strand of NZ_JBSYGG010000003.1, from coordinate 100,109 downwards.
CCCCAAAATCGGGATGGATGAATGATCCCAATGGTATGTTTTACCTCGACGGGACTTATCATCTCTTTTTCCAGCATAATCCTGATGATAATGTATGGGGACCTATGCACTGGGGCCATGCCACTAGTACCGATATGATAAACTGGGAGGAGCAGCCTATTGCCCTGGAACCCGATGAACACGGGACTATTTTTTCGGGGAGTGCCGTTGTAGACCATCAAAACACATCCGGTCTGGGAGATGGGGAGACCCCTCCGGTTATTGCCATTTTTACTTATCACGATGCTGAAAGAGAGCAGGAGGGTGAAGATGATTTCCAAACCCAGGGAATCGCCTATAGCCTGGATGCAGGAAAAACCTGGACCAAATATGAAGAAAACCCTGTTTTGGGCAACCCAGGGATCAGGGATTTCAGGGATCCCAAAGTTACATGGTATGAAGAAGCAAACAAATGGATCATGTCACTGGCAGTCCAGGATCGTATAAGCTTTTTTTCTTCTCCTAACCTTTTAGACTGGGAACACGAGAGTGATTTCGGACAAGATATGGGAGGCCACGGGGGAGTTTGGGAATGCCCCGATCTTTTCAAAATGGAAGTGGAGAATACCGGGGAAGAAAAATGGGTGCTTCTGGTAAGCATTAATCCCGGAGGGCCAAACGGAGGTTCTGCTACTCAGTATTTCGTAGGTGACTTTGACGGAACCGCTTTTACTCCCGATGAATCTATTGCAGGGATGGGAGAGGAGCACCAATATTGGTTAGACTTTGGAAAAGACAATTATGCCGGAGTAACCTGGTCAAATATCCCGGAAGAAGACGGACGCCACTTATTTATTGGCTGGATGTCTAACTGGCAATATGCCAATGAAGTTCCTACGGAAACCTGGAGAAGTGCCATGACCCTTCCACGGGATCTTAACCTTATCCAACAGGAGGATACTTACCGAATTGTTTCTACACCGGTACGTGAACTTGAAGCATATCGTTCTGAAGGAATTTTAAAAAAATCGGTTGAAGTTGAAGACAGCACCAGTTTGGTCAGCTCCCTGGATCTTGACCTAAGCCGAGCAGAAATAGTCTTTGAGATCTCTCAACTCCAGGAGCAGGAATATGTGTTCTCATTGAGCAATGAGATAGGAGATGTTTTAAAATTCGGTTATGAGCACGGCAAGGGAGAATTCTTTATTGATAGAAGTAATTCCGGACTGGTGGATTTCAATGATAATTTTGCAGATAAGATTTCTACTGCTCCGAGACTCTCAGCTTCCGAAAACCTCAAAGTCCGTGCAATAATCGACAATATGTCCATCGAACTTTTCTTTGATGATGGCCACACGGTAATGAGCGAGATCTTTTTTCCGCAGCAGGCCTATACTAATTTTTATGCTAAAGGAGATCAGAAATTTGAAATAAGCAATTTGAAAATTAACCAAATAAAACAAAATAAGGAATAAGTACTGTTCCCATAAGCCAGTAGATTTCTGCGCATAAGCTTTTATTAATCACACATTTTTAACCCATGAAAAAAATGATATTTCTCTTACAAATATTCTTAGCCAGCACTTTGTTTGCTTCCTGCTATGATGACGATGTTGTTTTTATAGATGAGATCGATAGCCTAAGAATAGAAAAACTCCTGGAATTTAATTTTGATGATTCATCTGAAGATTCCGTAACAGAAACCTCTACAGGGGAGACTTTTCCTGTCGAAGGGAAATCGGTAAACCGAATGGAAGGAATATCGGGAAATGCTTTGTTCTTTGACGGATTGAGCAATGAAATAAATGGTCAAATTGCTACCAGGCTGCTTCCCGAGGATGAAGTAACCATTTCACTTTGGGCATCCCCTAGATCTTTTCCCGTCGGGACTGCCGCTATGCTCGCTATGACTTCAGAAGGTTCTGAGTCGGGTATAATGGTTGGGCTAAATACTTTTGGGCAGATCGTAGTACAATACTTTGTAGATGGTTCTTTTGAACAAATCGTAAGTACCACAAGCCTTCCTAAAAACCGCTGGAGCCATATAATAGTTGGAATTAGTCCAGCTACCCAAACGGTAAATATCTTTCTTAACCAAGAACAAATTACTTCTGGTAGTGCCCCATCAGGTTCAATCACCTGGCCATCGGGCAATACTCCTTTCAGTATAGGTAAAAACACCATGGGAGAATCTCTAGGAGATTTTGAAATCGATTTCTTTTCCGGGGCCCTGGATGAGGTGCAGGTCTACTCCGGAAGTGCTACTCCGGCAGTTGCAACCTTCATTAGTGAACAGTATGGTTCCCCTGGTGAAGTAGATTATAACCTGGGAATCGACTATTCCGGGGATCCACACCGGCCAATCTATCACCCAATCCCTGATTATGGCTGGACAAATGAATCTTATGGCCTGGTGTATCTTGACGGAACTTACCATATGTTCTTTCAGAAAAATGAAGTTTTTCTCGGTATTGCACAACAGAACTGGGGCCATTTAACCAGCCCTGACCTTGTAGACTGGGACGAACAGGATGCTGTTTTATGGCCGACTGAAGGATGGGATCAGGCCGGCATATGGTCTGGTGACGCCATAATTCTGGAGGACGGTACTCCTGCCGTTATTTACACAGGGGTAGATGGAACCCGTGCCGGAATGGGGACTGCATTTTCTTCGGATAATTACCAAACCTTAGAGAAAAATCCTAATAACCCACTTATTCCTGCTGCTCCGGAAGAGGTAGACCTCGATTTCCGTGATCCATATGTGATTCATAAAGATGGTTTATACCACATGATCATAGGAAGTGGAATTGCTGCAGAAGGAGGTAATGTGGTTTACTATACCAGCGAGAATTTTGAAGACTGGACTTACCAGGGCATCCTGTTCCAGGGAGATAAAAGCCAGGGCCAGGGAGAATTCTGGGAAATGCCGGTCCTTCACGAAATTTCTGACGGGAGATTTATTCTCCTGGTTCAGAAAACCCCAGACAATACCTCTCCGGCCATCACTTTTTACTGGACCGGTAGTTTCGAAGACGGTGAATTCATCCCTGAATTTGAAACTCCTAAATACCTTGAGGTAGTCAATGGTTTTCTTTCTCCGGCTGTAAGTATCGATGCAGAGGGCAGAACAACTGCGATAGGAATTATTCCCGATGAAGTCTCACCGGAATTTCAACAGCAACAGGGATATGCTCATTTATTCAGTATTCCGCAGGTTTGGACCTTAGACCAGGAAGGAACAATTTTAATTGAACCTCACCCAAACTTAGCGGACTACCGAGGAGAAGAGGTGAATATTGGAAATGTTAACCTTAAACCTGGGCAGGAAAACAATATCGACTTCAACGGAAAACATTTTGAAATGCAGACCACTTTTGATACTGGTAGTGCTGACAAGTTTGGATTTGTATTTGGAAAATCGGAAACCAGTGGTGAACAATATAAAGTGTACTACGATTTCACTACCCAGCAATGGGTGGTAGACGCCTCAGAATCTTCAACTTCAGACCTGGTCAGAAGAGATGTACGTAGAGGTTCTTTCAACTTAAGCCAGGGAAGTACTGTTGATGTCCAGGTATTTGTAGATGGTTCGGTACTGGAAGTATTTATAGATGGGAAATCACACTTTACGGGAAGATTCTTCCCCGAAAGTGCCGATGCCAATGGAGTTGATCTCTTTGTAGAAGGAGGATCTGCCTCGGCCGATGTCACCATATACAATATCGAGAATTAATAAAATAACCTAAACCCAATTATGAAAAATCTAATTGTTATAATACTCTTTCTCTGGTCTTTTAGCGCTTTAGCACAAGACCGCACCATAACGGGTACAATTGTAGACGAGAATGATATTCCCGTTCCCGGTGCCAGTGTTCTTGTAAAAGATACCTCCAGGGGGACAATGAGTGATTTCGATGGGAATTTCGAATTAAATGTTAGTCAAGGCGAGACCCTGGTTATATCCTTTTTAGGATTTCTCACCCAGGAAATTGTAATAGACGACAGAGATAATTATTCAATAAGGCTTCAGGATGATGTATCCCAGTTGGAAGAAGTAGTGGTGACCGGATATACTACAGAAAGAAAGTCTGACATTGCAGGTGCAATTACGGTGGTTGACGTCTCTGAAGTGTCCCAGGAATTCAGTCCTAACATCCTAACCTCGTTGCAGGGAAGGGTACCCGGGATCCAGGTAAATTCAGGGGGAACACCTGGTGGGAATGATTCGCAAATCCTAATTCGGGGTCTAACCACGGTTAATTCTGGTTCCAGCCCCCTCTGGGTTATCGATGGGGTACAAACCTTTAATCCCTCTTCCCTGAATCCTGATGAAATCGAGAGCATCCAGGTGCTAAAAGATGGAGCTTCCGCCGCTTTGTATGGAACATCTGCAGCAAATGGAGTGATTGTAGTCACCACAAAAAAAGGTAAAGAAGGGGTATCTGAATTTTCTGTGAAGTCGGAAACCACCTTAAACATGCTAAGAGACGATATTGATGTTTTAAATGCAAGACAATGGGCCGATGTCTATTACCAGGCCCGAGCTAATGACGGAATTACTGGCAATTTCAATATGCTTATCGACAACGGTAACGGCTTCGATATTCCTGAGTTTCTTGATGATGAACAACTGCTCCGGTCTTCAGATACCGATTGGGTAGATGTGATAATTGATAATTCTGTATCCTATAATTCCGATGCAAACTACCGTTATGGAGATGAAAATATGGAATTATTTGCAGGGGTAAACTACACTAAGGATAATGGAATTCAAAAATACACCTATTACGATAGGTTTAACGCCAGGCTAAATACCACCTTTAAACTTTGGGATGACCGCATTACCGTTGGAGAGAATTTCCTCTATTCGAATTTTAATGAAGTTCAGGCCAATGAATTTGAAAATGCTATTCTGCAAAATCCCTTATTGCCGGTTTACACTGAGAATGGCACCTATATGGCGCCTGTAATTCAGGATAAGGCTAATTCCCTGGCCAACCTCTGGTCTAACCGTAAGAATGAACAAAGGAACAACCGTTTTCTGGGAAATGTCTTTGCTAATGTGGAGATTCTTGAAGGATTAAATTTCAATACTTCCCTGAATTTCGATTATGTTCGACATAATTTTGATACCCGCACTCAGCCTTTTGTGCAGATGAATCAGATACCAAGTGTTTTTAGAAATATTGATGTTGATCAAATAGAAAATGAATTTTTTAAAACTATTTTCACCAGTTTACTTTCTTATGAATTCGAACTCGACAAACACCGATTTAACGTCTTAGGGGGTATTGAGTTCACCAAAGAAGACGAAGATTTTCTCAATGATCGGATCCGAGGTGTGGATATTACCAATTACCCCGAATATATCGTAAGAACTGATGCTGAATTTCAAACCATTCAAGGTGCTGTTGAATATCGTAAGCAATCCCAGTTTGGATCTTTAAAATATATTTTTGACGATCGTTATATTATCTCGGGAAGTATTCGTCGTGACGGTTCTTCAAGGTTTGGACCCAATAATAAATTCGGAGTTTTTCCTGCAGCATCCGTTGCCTGGAATGTATCTAATGAAGAATTCCTAATAGATTCTGAAACGGTTTCCAACTTTAAGCTAAGGGGCTCCTGGGGTGTAAATGGTAATGACCTTATCGGGAACTACCTATTCTTAAGTGCCTTTCTCAATAACAGTGTTGGAAACGTTATCGAGTTTTCAGATTATGATATCGATGGAGACGGTACAGGTACCCAGGGTGGGATTCTTCAGGCAAGGCAGGCCAATCCTGATATTCAGTGGGAAGAAACCACCCAGTATAATGCCGGATTTGATATCGGGTTTTTTAAAAACAGGCTTTCCCTTAGCGCTGACTTTTTCGACAAACGAACCAATAAGTTGATCCTGCAGCCTATTGCCCAGGCAATAACCGGAGAATCCGATCCGCCGACAATTAACGCGGGGGAAGTTTCCAATATTGGTTTTGAGAGTGTTTTGAGCTTTCAAAGTAAACGGGATAATAATTTCACTTTTGGCGCTGATCTTAACTTCTCACATTACAAGAACAATGTGGAGTCTTTAGATACCGATAATAATTTTCTGTTGAACAATGCGGTGGCTATCACCCAAAAAGGTTCGCCAATTGCTTCTTTTTACGGACTTGTTGCCGATGGAATATTTAGAACCCCGGAAGAAGTTGCGGTTCATGCCCGGCAGTCCGGAAAAGACCTGGGAAGGATAAGGTACAAAGATCTCAATAATGATGGAGTGATCAATAATGACGACCGGACCATAATTGGAAATCCTCATCCCGATTTTATATACGGACTTAGTCTAAATGCGGCCTACAAAGGTTTTGACTTTAGCGCCTATTTTGATGGAAAACACGGTCATGATATTTATAATACCCAAAGGAACCTTGGTGATTTCACCTACTTCAGTTTCAATTTCGGGAAAAACACTCTTGATGCCTGGACACCGGAAAGAGCAAATTCCAATATTCCTGCCTTGAGTACCAATAACTCGAATAATGAAATTCAACCTTCGAGTTATTTTGTTGAAGACGGGTCCTATTTCAGGTTAAAAAATATAACTCTGGGCTATACTTTATCAGAAAATATCACCGATCAAATTGGATTAACAAATCTTCGATTTCATCTATCAGGTCAAAACCTTTTTGACTTCACATCCTTTTCAGGCTTTGATTACGAAGTTTCAGGTTTAGGTGCTGGAGGAATAGGAATCGCAGGATATGGTCTTCCGCATACCAAAACAGTCACTTTTGGCGTATCTACAAACTTTTAAATCGATCTTATGAAAACCATGAATAAAAAATTAAAGCTGATACTACCCTTTCTAGGGTTGATGTTGATCGTCGGTTGTGTTTCAGAAGATGATCTTCATGTTCAGGAGGAAAACACGATTTCTGAAGAGAATCTTGAGCCTGAAGCACTGGTAATTGCCGCATATAGTGCCCTGGATTATCGTTACCATACTGGAGATTTTAGAGACCTTTGGCCTTTTGATCACGCCCCTTCAAACTGGGGGACTTCGGATATTCGTTCAGGGGATGCCTATAAAGGTGGAGGTGGCACTGGGGATAACCCTGGTGGAGGTATGCACCAGCTGGAGACTCATGATCTCTTTCCCTCGAGTGATAATGTGTATAACCTTTGGAGATCTATCTATTTTGGTGTAAAAAGAGTGGATACTGCCCTTCGGTTTTTAACCGAACTGGAAGAGGGGGAATTCGAACAGCGCGATGTGAGACTTGGAGAACTGTATGTACTTAGAGCTCATTTCTATTTTGAGGCTATGAAGAACTTCGGATCTATCGTATGGTATGATGAGAATACTCCGGTAACCGAATTGAAATCTATTTCCAATACTTTTGATGAAGAATTTATATGGGGTAAAATTCAAGACGATCTTAACCGGGCTATTAGTCTGTTGCCGGAAACCCAACCGGATCTTGGTCGTGCCAATGCCCTGGTTGCTCATGCCTATTTGGCAAAAGCACATTTGTTCCAGGAAAACTGGCAGGAAGTAATTTCACATACTAATATAGTGATAAACTCTGGCCAATACAGGTTGGTGGAGAATATCGAGCGTCTGTATTCCGAACCCGGATATGGGAACCCTGAAAATATTTTTGCCATACAATTTTCTATTAATGATGGTTCGCAATACGGGAATGTGAATTTCGGAGATCTTTTGAATTCTCCAGATAGTCCTAATGATGATCCCAACCATCCTTACCTTAACGGGGACGATTTTCACAAACCCTCCCAAAATTTGGCCAATGCTTATAAAGTAAATAACCAGGGTCTCCCGATGTTCAATACTTTTAACTCGGAAAATATTAATGAGGAAGATTTGGTGGACCCCAGACTGGACCATACCATAGGCAGGCCAGGAATTACATGGAAGGACTGGACCGCCATGGCTCAGCAACCCAATTGGAGTAGGGATGCCGGAACCTACGGCTTGTTAGTGCGTAAAAAAAATATGATCTACCCAACTTCCGATGGCATGGCCTCCAATCCTAATGGTTTTCCATGGGCTTTAGGAAATCTTGACTTTCCTTTGATAAAGTATTCAGACCTTCTTTTATGGAAAGCCGAAGCCCTTATTGAAACAGGAGATGTTTCCCAGGGTATCGCAATTATCAATGAGATTCGTCTGCGGGCAAAAAATTCTCCTTATGTCAAAGATTTTGAAAACCCTAATGAGGATGCTGCAAATTACTTAATAAGCACCTATCCAACTTCTTTATCTCAGGAACAAGCTATAGAGGCACTGCGTTTTGAGCGAAGATTGGAATTAGCTAATGAGGGCCACCGGTTTTATGACCTGGTGCGATGGGAAATTGCTGATAGCTATATCAGTGAATATATAGCTACAGAACAGGCACGAAGGTCATATTTGTCAGGGGCTAATTTAGAACCTCACGAATACTACCTGCCAATTCCTCAAATAGAAATCGATGCCAGTGGCGGAGTTTATACCCAAAGACCAGGTTACTAAAAAAAATCAAATTAAAAATAAACCTTATCAAATGAAATCATTCCAAAAAATAGTAAAAATTACAATTGGGTTTTTCCTGATATTACCTTTTGTAATGCTGCAATCCTGCAGCGATGATGATAATTTCACCGATGTAGTGCCTGATTATTCACAGGCTATCATTCGGTCATTCGAAGTATATGGTGACTTTGCTGATATAGACCATACCTCGGCAACGATTTCCATGACCTTGCCTGCTGGCACGGATCTCAGTGCTGTTACGGTAGATCTTCAGACGCCTCAAGGGACAAGTGTCTCGCCTGAGTCCGGGAGTACCTTAGATTTCTCTCAAGGTCCTATTATTTTTACAACCCTGGCTCAAAATGGGGCGAATCGCGAGTATACCGCCATGGTTGCTGCTTATGGGGATCCAAAAATTCTCAATTTTTCTATTGGAGAAAATGCGGGGGAAATAGATCATGAGCAAAATACTATTACGGTAAATATTGGTAGTGAAGATGGGGATATTCAAAGCCTAACTCCAAATTTCGTTATTCCTGAAGGTACCAGTGTAGATATCGCTTCGGGCGTTTCAAGGGATTTTTCCAGTCCTGTCGTATATACTATTACTTCAAATGATGGTTTTACAGCTGCTGAATATAAAGTTATCGTCAACCAGATTGAAGGACCTAAAATCAATTCTTTTGTTATCGGGGAAACGGAAGGGGTCATAGACAATGAAGAAAATACCATTTATCTTTCCCTACCAGGAGGAACTGATGTTTCCAGCCTGAGTCCAGTAATAACACTTCCTGAAGGCCAAAGCATATCCCCGGAATCAGGTCAGGAAGTAGACTTTACCGAACCTGTGGAGTATACTGTAACCAATACCGAGGACCTTACAAAAACCTATACTGTTACTGTTGAAGCCGAGGATATCGAGCCTACTTATTATGCCTTCCTTGGCGAGCAGGACGAAATAGATGCCCTGGTAGATGATGATGCAAAAGCAGCCGCCTCCTGGATGAGAAACACTTATGGTGAGGATTTTAAATACTTATCTTTTAGCGAAATCACACCACAGAATATGGCTGAGGTAAAGGTAGCTATGATCTATTATCTAACTCCTGCTGAAGATATAGGTTACAGCGCTACCCCCGATAATGTTTCTACCTTATTGCCTTCAGGTTTAAGACCGGGAGGAGCAAGGGCCCAGGCTTTGAAAAACTGGGTGAGATCTGGTGGTGATATGCTTATTGCAGGAGACGCAACTCCGCTGATCTTTTCGTTAGACAGGGTACCAGCTGAGTTTTCAGCGCCAAGGGAACCTGGAAATTATGTGTATTCTGAATTTGGTTGTGCCGAATCATCGGGTTGTGTAGATACCGGAAAACCATCCGATGATATCTGGGGTCTTGGGATGAGGCCTGAAAATAATTCAGAAGATCGCAAAGGTCATCCGATTTTCGAAGGATTAAGTTTCCAGAACGATGAATTTCTCGCGCTGCAAAATTCGGCAACTAGGGAAGTACGTTTGATCTGGTGGCAGCATTTTGATGGAATTCTGGACCCAGGCTGCTGTGGTCAGGATGCCGCTTTGGTATTTGAACAAACTTTAAGTGCAACTAAGTTTGGTACCCTGGGTCATATAGGCGATGCCTTTGGGTATGGAGCCGTGCTATGGAATAGGACTGATCAAAATATCCACCAAAGCTTCGATGACCAAATCTCAGAAGATTTTAAAGGGTCTATTTTTAGTATAGAAAATACTATTGTAGGTTACGAATGGGATTCTAATGGTACGACGAACGATTTTCAATCGAACATTGAAACATTCACAAAGAATATTCTTGATTACCTATATAATCTTGAAGACTAAATCTAAAGCTCATGAAATATAAAATCAGCTATATTATTTTCAGTTTTCTTGCTCTGGCCATTTTTTTGGGCTGTGAAGAAAGAGAAAATTTTAACGAAGATCTGAGCCCGGTATTAAATTCTGTGACTACTCTTCAAGGTAATGGAACCCGGGCTAGTATAGACCATTTGCAGGGAAGGATCAATCTGGTTCTTCCCCCAAGAACGGATATCACTAATGTTGAACTGGAGATCACTGCTCCCGAAGGTGTAGTGGTTAATCCATCATCCGGGACCACTTTAGACCTTTCTGAACGCGTTGAAATTACTTCAACTTTCGGAAATTCAACAAGGAATTATCAGTTGATCACAAGGGTTTTACCCAATAAAATTGCCTTTCTTGGAGAACAGGAAACCTTTTCGGAACTTCTTGAAAATGCGGATGACGACATCGTCGCAGCTGCACAATGGGTACAAGAAACTTACCCTGAAGATTTTGAATATCTTAATGCTGCCGAGGTAAGCTTTGAAGACCTTCAAAGTGTGAATGTAGTGGTTTTTTACTATGACCAGGTTGGAAGTTCTGAGCTACCTGAAGTTTTTATCGATGGTGGGGCTAAATCTGCTTTTATTCAGTATTTGGTTGAGGGTGGAAAGATGCTGTTAGGAGGCATGGCCACAGGTTTTGCTGAATCTATAGGAAGAGATCAGAGCGGTTTGTTAACTATTCAGGGCAATGGAGAAGGTTTTGATTCACCGGATACCTGGGCCATCGATGGAGGAGTGAACTTTATGAGTTCTAAAAAATCACATCCTATCTATACTTTTAATGAAGGATTGGTAGAAGAAAATGATGAAGGATATTTTCCCATTATTGATGCCGGCTTTAGAGAGGATCATAACAATCTTTGGGATGCCTCTTCTCTTCTGGAATCCGGAAATCAACTCGGCCAGTTTAATGAATTTGAGCGGCTTTATGGGGGTGAGGTTTTAGCTGTTTGGAGTGGAGTAGCGGATGAATGTTGCCCAGGAATTATAGAATTTAAACCTAAAACTCCTTACTCCGGAACTATTATAGCCATTGGTATTGGTGGAATGGAATGGAATATGAACGATGGACGTACCAATGCGTATAGAGAAAATATAGAGGGTATTTATAAGAATGCTATTGATTATCTAAGTACGCTGTAAAAATTTAGGCTGTGTTATCAGGCAGAACATAGAATTCGTTTTTTATGTTCTGCTATTTATAATTTAATTACAAGAAATGGTACAAAAATCTGCAATCTGCTTTGGTGAAATCCTCATCGATGTTTTTCCGGATATGGAACGTATTGGAGGGGCCCCGCTTAATGTTGCTTCCCGCCTTCAAAAACTTGGGGTGGCAACTCGAATGATCAGCCAGGTAGGAGAAGATGAGAATGGGAAAAAATTACTGGCTTATCTTAAGAGCATAGGAGTGGATACCGGGTTAGTTTCAGTTACGCCTGAATTCCCTTCCGGGGTGGTACAGGTTAGACTTTCGGCATCCGGTTCGGCAAGCTATGAGATTTCCTATCCTGCAGCCTGGGATAGGATCCAGGTTTCAGAAGAGATGAAGAGGGCAGTGGAAAAAGCCGATCTAATGATCTACGGAAGTTTGGTATGCCGGGATGAGGTGAGTCGAAACAGTCTGCTTGAATTATTGCCTTATGCCAGATTCAGGGTCTTTGATGTCAACCTGAGGCCACCGCATTATAAAACGGAAATCGTCATTGAGTTAATGCAACGGGCAGATTTTATCAAGTTCAATGATGATGAGCTCTTCGAGATCGCGGAAATGCTGGGTTCTCCTTTTCATTCCCTGGAACAGAATATCCACTTCCTGGCCAGAAAGACCGGTACAAGGAATATTTGTGTGACCAAGGGCCGGCACGGAGCTGTCTTATTGAAGGAAGGTAAATTATTTTACAATAGCGGATTTAAAATAGAGGTTAAAGATACCGTTGGGGCAGGAGATTCATTCCTGGCCTCACTATTAGCCAAATTGTTTCAGGATGAAGAACCTCAGCATGCTCTTAATTTTGCCTGTGCAGTCGGAGCCTTGGTTGCCGGGCGCGAAGGGGCCAACCCTGAATTATCAGAAGAGGAAATAACCGGGTTTCTTCAACCCGGTTAATTTCTGTTTTCTATTACAAATTACAACTGCCATCGCAGGAAGAAGCAAGGTCAATAGCTTTACTGGTTTTTTCATTATCTACCCAGTTGGCCATAGTCTCAGGTGCAGGCCGTGAATTTTTGCCTTCTCCATATACTGTTGCAGTGCCGTGGGTGTAAAAGGCTTCCAATCTACTCCTTGTGGGTCGGTGATCCAGCTTTTCTGACTTTTGGAATAACAACAGGTGCATTCCCCTTCCTCAAAAACCTCGCCCTTGGCTTTTTCCATATAACTGTAAACCTCTTCAAGCCCTTCTTTGCTATCTGTCTGAATGCCTAAATGCTCTATGCCGTTTTCTGAATGCCCGTTGGAAATAGCAAAATTTACCCGGGGGTCTTCGAGCATCCATTTGGCATAATCACCTTTTTGAACACTGGGTGTAGTATTGAATAACGCATTATAGAATTTAATGCTTTCTTCTAAATTCTTTACTCTGATGTGTACATGAAACGTTTTCATAATCCTGATTATTTTTATGGGTTTTTAATCAAGACGGAGAGGATGAGCTAAAGACGCAAAAAAAATTATTTTTTTTCTGAAACCTGGGTTTTCAGTGGGGTGCAATCTTGCTTTACCTTGAAATCCACAAAATTTCCCCGGGCATCTTGTTCTATAATACAGCATTGCATTATTTTTGAGCGTAGGTGTTCCCGACCTCTTTGGACCCTGCTTTTGGCACCTGAAAGACTCAAATTAAGCTCTTCGGCAATTTCGGACTGTTTTTTATGTTGAATATCGGCCATATACAGGGGCCGAGCATATTTTTCAGGAATTAGTTTTAACAATGGTAATAGGAGTTTAGAGGCTTCATTATAGGCATCGGGAATTTCTTCTAAGAGCTGAATTTCAGGAATTTTATTGCTTTTTTTGGCTTCTTTTCTAAAATGGTCTATGCAGGTGTTATGAGCGATTTGATGAAGCCAGGAACGCAAATTAGAGATTTCGCTCCCAGAACAGCAGGAATTATAGACCTTCATCAGGACTTCGCGGCTAATTTCCCTTGAAAGTTCCTTATTCTTGACTAATTTCAAAATATAATTTTCAAGTGCAGCCTGGTATTCCAGCCAGATCTGGCTTATCTCATCATATTTTTCCAGTTTTTGCATAATAAGTCTAATTAATCGATACAATCAATTTTTAAAGGCCAGAGGCTAAGATCCGTTTTTTAGCATCATTAATATAGCTCCTACCGATGGTATATCGGGTACCATTTATTTCTATACTATTACCTTCGATTACATCAATTTTATTAACTGCGACGGTATAGGACCTGTGAATCCTCAGAAAACTATGGGAGGGTAGGTGATTGGTAATTCCAGTTAATGATTGATGAACAATGTAATTACCGTTGGTGGTTATTATCTTTATATAATCTTTGAGACTTTCCACCAGCAGGATATCATCGATAAAGATTTTCTTCATTTTTTTTGAATTCACTTTAACAAAGATATGTTCCTTCTCTAGGGCATTGTTTTGGACAAATGACTTGCTTCGTAATACCGCCTTATTGACTGCTTGTAAGAACCTTTGGAAAGGGATGGGTTTTACCAGGTAATCCAGGACCTCAAGTTCATAACCTTTCACGGCATATTCTTCGTAAGCGGTAGTGATGATCACCTGGGGTTTATTACCTAGGCTTTCCAGGAAACTATAACCATCTAAAATGGGCATATTGATATCCAGAAAAAGCAGATCTACCTGATTTTGTTGAAGAAATTCCAGGCTTTCCAAAGCACTATTAAAACTGGCCACTATCTCAAGACCCTTAATCTGCTCTATATAGTTTTTAATGACATCGACCGCAAGTGGCTCGTCATCAATGATTACACATTTAAGCTTCATTTTAATTTTAACTTTAAGTCAACTAAAAATTCAGATTCTTCTTCGGTGATTTTCAGGTCATAATCTTCTTTGCTATAACCTAAATTGAGACGTTTTCTTACGTTAGCAATCCCAATTCCACCTGCATGTAGGTTTTTCTGATGTTGTGGAGCAAATGCTTTAATTTCTTCCGGTTTAGGACGACTATTGCAGATACGAAAATACAAAATATCTTCTACGGTAATGAGCTCTATCCGTATCATGGTCTCTTTATGGCTTTTATGCGCTCCATGTTTAAAGGCATTTTCTATAAAAGGGATAAGTAGCATTGGTGCTAATCTCTTGTTTTCGGTATTTCCCTGCACTTTTAGTTCTACGTTTAGTTTTTCCCCATACCTTATTTTTTCCAGGTCCAGGTAGTTTTGTATGCAATTAATTTCCTTTTTCAAACATTGTAAGTTGGTTTTAGTTTCATAAAGCAAATACCGCATTAATTCAGAAAGCTTTAAAATGGTCTCCGGTGTCTTAAGCGATTTGTTAAGACTTAGGGAATAAATGTTATTCAGGGTATTGAAAAAGAAATGTGGAGATATTTGGGATCGTAGGAACCGTAATTCCGTTTCAAGCTGAGTCCGCTCTAGTTTTGCAGCTCTTTTATTTTCACTCATCCAGTCTATGGTGATCTTTATTGCTGTAACAAAAGAGACCACATACAATTCTCCCAACATCATAACCAGAATATAATTAAAACTGAAACTCGATTTTTCTTCTGGGCCCTCCGGCCATACATTATTGCTGATTAAAAGATAGGTAAGTTCATATTTTAGAAAGACCATTAAAAAGATTGCACTTAATAGAAGGAAAATGAATAAAAGGAACTTTCTGGTATAAATAAATTTAGGGATAAGCAGGTAAATTGTAAAATAACAAAGGGCCATATGTATGGGAAATCCCAATAAATTTGCCTTAAGAGAAAAAATGTAATCTCCGTAATAACTCCCCCACCGGAGGGTATTGAAAATAAAATAGACTGCCCAGAATATTATGTGATGTAAAGGAGAGATTTGATAGCCCCATCTTTCATTTAAAAAAAAGCTTCTATTAAAACGTTTTCGGAGATACATTGAATGGACAAAGAGAAATTTTAGCTATTCGGCTTTTCTTAAATGTTGTTTGTCTAATATTATTGTTTGCGTTGCGGAATATATAAATATTTATAAAATAACTGCCGGTTTTATTTTTTAATTCTTCATTACCTAAAAAGAATATGTTTAAAAAGTATCCTATTTTTTTAATTACCTTTTTGTGGCTTTTTCTCTCCTGTGAGGACCAAAATAAAAATAATTCGAAGGTCCTGGACTCAGAGAAAGATTTAACCTCTTATGTTGATCCCTTTATTGGAACTGGAGGTCACGGGCATACCTATCCCGGGGCAACCCTGCCATTTGGAATGATACAACTTAGTCCTGATAATGGGGTTAGCGATTGGGACTGGTGCTCTGGTTATCATATCTCAGATGATATCATTGCCGGCTTTTCACATCTCCATCTCAGTGGAACAGGAATTGGTGATCTGGCGGATTTACTTTTTATGCCTATAAACCGTCAAATAGATTTGACTGCTGAAGTTAAAAGTAGGAATGATATTCCCTATAAATCAAAGTTCAGTCACAATAATGAACAATCCAGACCTGGATATTATCAGGTTTTTTTGGAGGATTCTCAGGTCAACGTAGAACTAACAAGCTCGCGGCGGACCGGATATTCAAAATACACTTTTGCTCAGGATGATCTACAATCAGTAGTACTGGATCTCGGGTTCGCCATTAACTGGGATAGTCCGACGGAAACAAAGATTGTTCTCGAGGATGAGAAAACCATTAGTGGTTACAGGCATAGTACTGGCTGGGCTAAAAACCAAAAGGTATTTTTTGCCGCGGAGTTTTCCAAGCCCATTACTTCCCACACCCTGACCTCCGAGAGCAAAAGGGTAGATGGAGAAACAGCTCAGGGAAAAAAAACTTCTGCGCAATTCTTTTTTGATCAAACCACTGGCAGAGAAGTGGAACTTAAATTAGCCTTGTCTTCAGTCAGTATAGAGAATGCAAAGGAAAATATGGATAAGGGAGCCTTTGAATTTCAGGAAATAGTGGGGAAGGCCGATATGAATTGGGAAAAATCTTTACAGCATATCAATATAAAAACACCAGTCGACTCCTTAAAAACCATATTCTATACCGCTTTATATCATTCTCAACTCGCACCGGTAACTTTTAGCGATAGCAATGGTGAATTCAGGAAAGCGAATGATAGTATTGTAAAAGCTGATGACTATACCGCTTATTCCACCTTATCTCTTTGGGATACTTTTAGGGCGCAGCAACCTTTACTTAGCATTACCCATCCAGAAAGGGTCTCCGATATTATAAATACAATGTTGGAATACTATAAAACCAACGAGGTTCTTCCTGTTTGGACTCTTTATGGAAATGAGACTAACACGATGACGGGGTATCACTCCATTCCAGTAATTACGGAAGCTTATTTAAAGGGGATTAAAGGTTTTGATCCCGAAGAAGCCTATACTGCAATGAAGAAAACCATGATGCAAGACGCAAGAGGCCTGAAGTATTATAAAGAATACGGGTATATACCTTACGAGCTCCTGGACGAGTCAGTGACCATTACCCTGGAATATGCTTATAATGATTGGTGTGTTGCACAAATGGCTAAAGCTCTTGGCAAAACAAAAGATTATGAATATTTCTCTTCCCGAGCTGAAGCTTATCAAAATCTCTTTGATAAAGAAAGTGGTTTTATGCGGGGAAAGGCTACGGACGGGCACTCCTGGAATACCCCGTTTGATCCAAAATTTTCCAATCATCGGGAGAACACAGATTACACCGAGGGGAATGCCTGGCAACATAGCTGGTTTGTGTTACATGAACCGGAACGTCTGATCGATCTTCATGGTGGTAGAGAAAATTTCACCTCCAAATTAGAGCAGTTATTTACGGAGAGTTCCGAAATCACCGGTGATAATGTATCGGCAGATATATCAGGTTTGATTGGTCAATACGCCCACGGTAATGAGCCCAGTCATCATATTGCCTATCTATTCAATAAGGCCGGGAAACCATGGCGAACGCAATACTGGGTACGGCACATCTTAAAAACCCAGTATAATACCAAACCAGATGGTTTAAGTGGGAATGAGGATGCCGGCCAAATGTCTGCCTGGTATGTTTTTAGTTCTTTAGGGCTTTACCCGTTTAATCCTGCTGCTGCCCAATATGAAATTACCAGTCCACTATTTGAGGAAACTACCATTAATCTAGGTAAGGGGAAACAGTTTCGCATTGTTGCCAACAATGTATCCGAAGAAAATATCTATATCCAGTCAGCTACTTTGAATGGAGAAAAATTGAACCGGACTACTATTTCTCATAAAGAATTGTTGGCTGGCGGCGAATTAATTTTTGAAATGGATAGTGAGCCTAATAAAAACTGGGGTACTCCGGAAGAAGAAAACTAATGCACCTTATAGACGTTCTAATTATTGCTCTTTATCTCTTCCTTACGCTTTCTATTGGAATATGGGTTTCAAAGAAGGCTTCTCGAGGTTTGGACTCCTATTTTTTAGGGGGGAAAAGCATCAAATGGTATTACCTGGGGCTTAGTAATGGTTCTGGAATGTTTGATGTTTCCGGGACGGCCTGGATGGTAGGAATCCTTTTCCTCTATGGAGTTAAGAGCTTTATGTTTATGTGGATGTGGCCTATATGGAATCAGATTTTTGTGATGATGTTTCTGGCCGTTTGGATTAGAAGGTCTGGTGTGATGACAGGATCGGAATGGATTCTTACCCGATTTGGTGATGATAGACCCGGGAGGGCTTCACATTTGATTGTCGCTGTTTTTGCGGTAATCGCCTCTATTGGATTTATAGCTTATTTCTTTGAAGGGGTGGGGAAATTTATGACGGTTATCCTGCCCTGGAATCTTTCTCTTGGCTTCGGGGAAATTATGCTATTGAGCTCTGAACAGTCCTATGCGTTACTTATTATTTTCTTTACGACCTTATATACGATAAAAGGCGGGATGTTTTCGGTCGTAACTACCGAAGTATTACAGTACGGAATTATGGTACTGGCCGGTATTCTGGTAGCAGGGTATACTTTTGTGAAATTTACTGATGCTGAAATTAATATGCTTGTTCCACAGGCCTGGAAGAGTCTTTCATTCGGAGGTCAGCTCAACGGCTTTTGGGAAGGCAAAAAAGAACCCTTTAATACCCTTATAGATTCCCAGGGTTACAAAATGTTTGGAGCCTTTATAGGTATGACGCTTTTTAAAGGTTTTTTTGCTAGTATAGCCGGTCCTACCCCTAGTTATGATATGCAGAGAATCTTATCCACCCGAACTGTCAAAGAGGCCGCATATATGAGTGGGTTAACCAACCTGGTTTTGTTTATTCCGCGCTATCTATTAATTGCTGGGGTAGTGATTATCGGGTTGGTATTTGTAGCTCCCGATATGCTTGCCTTGGAAAATTTATCCGGAAATGATTTGGAAGTGATTCTTCCAAAAGCGATTAATAATCACGTTCCCCTGGGTATAAAAGGGCTTTTGTTAGCAGGGTTATTGGCAGCATTTATGTCTACCTTCTCAGCCTTTGTCAATGCAGGTCCGGCCTATATCGTAAACGATATTTATAAAAAGTATTACAAACCTAAAGCCTCAAGTAGGCATTATGTTAAGGCAAGTCATATAACTTCTTTTCTGGTTGTTCTTTTAGGGGTTGTTATGGGATTTTTTGCCGATTCTATCAATTCCATAACGCTATGGATTACCAGTGCATTATATGGAGGATATGTAGCTGCTAATTTCTTGAAATGGATTTGGTGGCGATTTAATGGCTGGGGTTATTTTTGGGGAATGCTTTCCGGGCTGTTAATAGCCACCTTCCAATTTTTTCTCGATCAAAATAAGGATAACTTTGGGCCTGATTCATTTTTATTTGAAACAGCACATATCCCTGCTATTTATCTTTTTCCTGCAATTTTCGCATTTTCCCTTTTAGGTGCTTTTTTGGGAACCTATTATACACCTCCAACCGATATGAAAACCCTAAAAAGTTTCTATTTTAACGTCAGACCCTGGGGCTGGTGGAAACCTGTTTTAAATGAATTGCAAAAGGAGAACGGAAAACTAGAAAAGAACAGAGATTTTGGTTGGGATATGTTAAATTGCCTTGTGGGAATAATATGGCAATCCAGTATGATACTTTTACCAATATTTTTAGTGGTACGGGACTACCAAAAAACAGGAATCAGTGTCCTGGTTTTTCTTATTAGCTCCCTAATTTTAAAATTTACCTGGTTAGATAAAATCAATAAACACTTAAATTAAAAAATGCAAGAAATACCCTGGGAACAAAGAAGACCTGATGCTAAAGATGTGATGTGGCGTTATACGCAAAACCCCATAATTGATCGGTATGCTATACCCACCTCTAACAGTATTTTCAATTCTGCAGTGGTTCCATTCCAGGATGGTTTTGCAGGAGTTTTCAGGTGTGATAACAAAGCTGTGCAAATGAATATTCATGCAGGTTACAGCAGTAACGGCTTAGATTGGGAAATAAACCACAAACCTATTGACTTTAAACCTGGTAATACCGAGATGATCGATTCGGATTATAAATATGATCCACGAGTGACTTTCATAGAAGATCGGTACTGGATTACCTGGTGTAATGGTTACCACGGTCCGACAATAGGATTAGGATATACTTTTGATTTTAAAGAATTTTATCAATGTGAAAATGCTTTTCTACCCTTTAACCGTAACGGGGTTTTATTTCCAAAGAAAATTAATGGGAAGTATGCGATGTTGAGCCGGCCCAGTGATAACGGGCATACTCCATTTGGTGATATTTACATTAGCTATAGTCCCGATATGAAATACTGGGGGGAGCACCGATGTGTAATGAAAGTAACTCCCTTTGAAAAAAGCGCCTGGCAATGTACTAAAATAGGAGCCGGGCCAGCTCCAATATTAACTAAAGAAGGTTGGTTGCTATTTTATCACGGGGTCATAAATACTTGTAACGGATTTAGATACTCTATTGGAGCCGCTATTTTAGATGAAAACCAGCCCGACAAAGTAAAATATCGTTCTCAGCCTTACCTGTTGGCTCCCGCGGAGCTTTATGAGATGGCCGGAGATGTTCCGAATGTGATTTTCCCCTGTGCCGCATTACATTCAGAAAAGAGCGATCAACTCGTACTTTATTATGGCGCTGCAGATACCGTAACATCGGTAGCTTTTGGTCACCTGAGTGAGATTGTAGAATTTGTAAAAAATAATAGTTTGTAATTATGAAATTTAAATCGTTCTTAATTCTTAATTTGATTCTGACAGCTAATTTTGTCTTTGCTCAGAATCCACCAAGGTCTTATATAGCATATAAAACCATTGATGAGATTGAAATTGACGGAAGAGATGAAGAAGCTTCCTGGCAAAAAATCCCATCGAGTGAAGATTTTATTGATATTGAGGGGGAAAAGACTCCAAAATATCAGACGAATATGAAGATTCTTTACGACCAGGAGTATCTTTATTTCTATGCCAGGATGGAAGAACCTCATATTTGGGCAACGCTCAAACAACGCGATACTGTGATTTTTTATAATAATGATTTTGAAATTTTTATAGATCCGGATGGCGATACCCATAATTATATGGAGTTTGAAATGAATGCCCTTAATACGGTATGGGATCTTTTTATTGTCAAACCTTATCGCGAACCCGCCCCGGTATTAGATAGTTGGGATATTCAAGGTTTGAAGTCGGCCGTTCATATTTCAGGTTCACTTAACGATGCATCGGATGAAGATGAATACTGGAGCATAGAGGTAGCTATTCCCTGGGAGGTTCTAAAGGAAGCAAATACGCACAATGAGTTACCGGAAGAAGAATTCTGGAGAATTAATTTTTCCAGAGTACACTGGGATCATGATCTCAGCCAAGGAAGATATTCCAGAAAGAAGGATGATGAGGGAGGATACCTGCCGGAATATAATTGGGTATGGTCCCCGCAAGGCGTGATTAATATGCATGAGCCTGAACATTGGGGATATGTTTACTTTTCCTCACAAAAAGCAGGGGACCCCGATCAATTTACCATACCTGTAGATGAAAATATCAAATGGGCCTTATATGGGTTATACCGCTCTCAGAAGGCTATTTTTCAAAAAGAAGGGCAGTGGGCTTCTGATGTTAACGAACTTTATATAAATCCTTTAAAGATAAATGGGGAGATACTATACCCTAAATTAGAAAATCACCTGACCGGATGGAATATCTCCATTGAAAGTCCATTTACCGGTGAAACCTATATCATTAAAGAAGATGGTAAGCTTTTAACTCCAAAATCTAAATAATATGAAAACTAAACTTTTATTAATTGCCTTAATTGCCCTTGGTTTCACGTCCTGTCTGGATAATCTGGGGGCTGCAAAAAGAACGACCCAAAATGATGCTGAGAAAAAACAGGATGATTTTAAATTTTGGGTTTGGACTACTGCCGATGCAAAGAGAACGGATTCTTCTTACACGGCAGAATTTAAAAAATATAGCGAAAATGGAATTGAAGCTGTACTTATAAATACCAATACCGATCCCGAATTGCTCAATAGATTAACGCCCCTGGCAAAAAAGGAAGGTCTTGAAGTGCATGCATGGATTATGGCTATGAATCGTCCTGGGGATAGTATTGCCCTACAAAACCCAGAATGGTACACCGTTAGTAGGGATGGAAATTCCACGCATAAAACAAGGCCTTATGTGGATTATTACCAATGGTTGTGCCCGACTAGAGAGGCATCGAGAAACCATGTGTTAGGTTTAGTAGAAGGCCTGGCAGAGGTAGAGGATGTGGCTAGTGTTCATCTGGATTATATTCGTTTTTCAGATATATTCCTGCCAATTGGCTTGTTGCCCAAATATGATTTAGAGCAGGAAGAAGAACTCCCTGAGTTTGACTTTTGTTACTGTGATGTTTGTATAGCCGAATTTGAAAAAATCCATCATAAGAATCCAAGGGAATTTGAAAATCCGGCCCTGGATATGGAATGGAAACAATTTCGTTTAAATAAAATCAAGGGAGTCGTAGATGATGCCTATGAAATTGCACACGATAATAATAAAAAATTGACCGCAGCTGTTTTTCCTTATCCTGAGATGGCCGATCATATGGTTAGACAACGATGGGATAAATGGAAGATAGATGCTGTTTTGCCTATGATCTATCATAATTTTTATAATGAAGAGGTAGATTGGATTGGTTACGCGACAAAACAAGGAGTAGAAGATTTAAAGGGAAGAAACACCGATTTGCATACTGGAATTTTTCTACCTCCAATGAGTGCTCAGGAGGTTACCCAAGCCATAAGATTAGCAAAAGAAAATGGCGCAAAGGGTGTTTCCTTTTTTGATGGAAATGCTCTTACAGAAGCTCAGCTTAAAGCTATTAAAGCGGCCAGTGAAAAATGAGAAATTCAGTGCTGTTCCTGTTTTTGCTTTTGGCCACATCGGTATTTGCCCAAAAGCAAAAACTTACCAGTTGGGTAAATCCTTTTATTGGTACTGATGGCCCGGGAAACACTTATCCCGGGGCCACCGTGCCTTATGGAATGGTGCAGTTAAGCCCCGATATCGGTATTCCAGGCTGGGATCGGATTGCGGGATATTATTATAAGGATTCGATAATTTCCGGTTTTTCTCACATGCATCTTTCTGGAACCGGCGCGGGGGATCTTTATGATATTCTGGTAATGCCTACCAATAGTCGTTTTTCTAAACGAATCCCTGAGAATAGCCATAAACCTTTTTCAACATTCAGTCACGATAAGGAAGAAGCTGCACCGGGATATTATTCCGTAGAACTATTGGATTTTGGGATTAAAGCAGAACTTACTGCCACTAAAAGAACAGGTATTCAGCGATTTACCTTTCCAGAAGATTCGCTTTCTCAGATCCATGTAGATCTGGGTTTTGCAATGAATTGGGATCGGCCCATAGAAACGCACATAAAAGTGGTGAACGATTCGGTTATTGAAGGGTTTAGGAAGTCAACTGGATGGGCCAAAGATCAACGTGTTTACTTTGTGATGCAGTTTTCCAAAGCCTTTAAGGATTTTGAGCTATTCATGGATGGCGAAAGGATTTTAAAAAATGAAATCACAGCCCCGGACACGAAAATAGTTCTGAACTACCAAACAAATTCCAATGAACAGATCATTGTGAAGACCGGTGTTTCCTCGGCAACCATAAAAGGAGCCTATGCCAGCCTAAACTCGGAGGCCCCGCATTTTGATTTTAATGCCTATAGGCATAATGCTGATAAGACCTGGCAAAACGAATTACAAAAAATAAAGATCAGGACAACTGATAAGGATCGAAAATCGGTTTTCTATACCATGATGTACCAATCTATGTTGGCGCCTACCCTTCTAAGCGATGCTGAAGGGAATTACAAAGGAGCTGATGGAGAGCTCACAAGAGCAAAAGGTTTCGAACGTTATGACACCTTTTCCCTGTGGGATACTTTTCGCGCAGCTCACCCTCTTTACACGATAGTGCAGCAGAAAAAAGTCACTGATTTTATAAAGTCGATGTTAGCACATTACCAGGAAACTGGTTTACTGCCGGTTTGGTCCATGCAGGGGAATGAAACCAATATGATGCTGGGGTATCATGCTGTGCCGGTAGTGGTCGATGCTTATTTTAAGGGATTTGAGTTTGAAACGGATTTAGCCTATAAGGCCTGTCGGGAAAGTGCGATGGCCAACGATAGAGAGATCGACCTATACAGGAAATTCGGTTATGTTCCAGCTGGAGAAGACAATGAGGACTGGAGTGTTTCAAAAACGCTGGAATACGCTTATGACGATTGGTGTGTAGCCATGTTTGCAAAGGATTTAGGAAAAACTGAAGATTATGAATATTTCCTGAGACGTTCTCAAAACTGGAAGAATATTTATGATACAAAAAGCACTTTTTTCCGTCCAAAAACCCGGGATGGTAGCTTTGTTGAGAATTTTATACCAAAGGAATACACAAAATATTTTAGTGAAAGTAATGCCTGGCAATATTTCTGGTTTGTGCCTCAGGATATACCGGAATTAATAAATATAACAGGGGGGAAGGATCGATTTTATCAAAAATTGGATTCCATGTTCACCCTCGATCCAACTGCCAAGGATAAACTACCGATTTTTAGTACTGGGATGATTGGCCAGTATGCCCATGGAAATGAACCCAGCCATCATGTAGCCTATTTATATAATTATGTGGATAAGCCGGCTAAAACACAAGAGTTGATCAGGGAAATTCTCACTACGCAATACACAAATGAGCCCGCCGGACATTGCGGCAATGAAGATTGCGGCCAAATGTCTTCCTGGTATATTTTCAGTTCCCTTGGATTTTACCCTGTCAATCCCGTTCAGGGGGTTTATATTCTGGGGGCGCCCCTTTTTGAATTCGTCGAGCTTAAATTGCCTTCTCAAAAGACATTTAGCATTAAGACCGAAAATTTTTCAGAGGATAATATGTATGTAGCACAAGTTTATCTTAACGGTATAAAACTGGACCGGTCATTTATAACCCATAAGGAAATTATGGCTGGAGGGGAACTTATTTTTAAAATGACTAATAGACCCATCGAGAGAAAATTAAAAATGCCGGAGCCCAATAAAATTTATTAAATGAACTAAATAAGTGATCGGTGCTGAAATAAACAAGTTTAAACCAATCATAGACCAGGGGTAATTGTCATTAAATAAAATCTTGGAGCTTAGATCAAGATTTGTTTTTTTTAAACCTTATCGAATGCCGTGGAATTAAATTAAAATATATAGCAATGAAATTAAATGCATTATTTATTCTGTTTTTTGCGCTTGCTTTTTCAGCAAAGCTCACAGCTCAAAAAAAACAGCCCTCTTATGTGGATTATGTCAATACCTTAATGGGAACAGATTCAGAGTTTAATCTATCCAATGGAAATACCTATCCGGCGATTGCACTTCCTTGGGGGATGAATTTTTGGACACCTCAAACAGCTGAGATGGGAGATGGCTGGGCATATAAATATGACGATCATAAAATTCGGGGGATTAAACAAACCCATCAGCCAAGCCCGTGGTTAAATGACTATGCAGCCTTTTCGCTTATGGCGGTAACCGGGGAATTAAAATTCGAACAACAGGAGAGGGCATCCTGGTTTTCTCACAAAGCCGAAAAAGCCAGGCCACATCATTACAGTGTCTATTTAGCCGATTATGATGTTACCGCGGAAGTTGCTCCAACAGAGCGTGCTGCCTATTTTAAATTTACTTTTCCGGAATCTGACAGTGCCTATATCGTTTTGGATGCATTTAATAAAGGGTCAATGGTAAAAATTATTCCAAAAGAACGGAAGATAATAGGATATGCCAGGAATAACCACGGGGGCGTACCTGAAAATTTTCATAATTATTTCGTAGCTGAATTTGATAAGGATTTTGAAGTAAGCCATACTTGGAAAGATAATTGGGAACTTCAAGAACATGCGACGCGTGCAGAGGCGAATCACGTTGGAGCTATTATTGGATTTAAAACCAAAAAAGGAGAAGAGGTCAATGTAAAAGTAGCTTCTTCCTTTATTAGCCACGAGCAAGCCCAACTAAATCTTGATTCAGAAATTGGTCAAAGTGCTTTTGAAGAAATAAAAAACAAGGCTAAGAATACATGGAACCAGGAACTTGGTAGAATAAAAGTAGAAGGGGAGAATACAGACCAAATAGAAACCTTTTACTCAAGCCTTTATAGGGTATTATTATTTCCACGGAAATTCTATGAAATAAATAAAGAAGGAAAAAGGGTGCATTACAGTCCCTATAATGGGAAAATATTACCTGGATATATGTTTACTGATAATGGATTCTGGGATACCTTCAGAGCAGTGTTCCCATTTTTTAATTTGATGTACCCGGAACTCAATAAAAAAATAATGGCTGGATTAGCCAATACTTATAAGGAGTCCGGTTGGCTACCAGAGTGGGCTAGCCCTGGACACCGGGATGTGATGATAGGTTCTAATTCCGCCCCGATAATTGTAGATGCCTATTTAAAGGGAAATGTGTATCCCGAGGATATTGAAGTGCTTTACCAGGCAATCCTTAAAAATGCCAATATTGAAAAAGGCCGACCAGTAGCTTCGGTCGGACGTGAAGGTTTGAATTTTTATAATAAACTGGGTTATGTTCCTTACAATGTGGATATCAATGAAAATGCAGCCAGAACTCTGGAATATGCCTATGCTGACTGGACTATTGGGAAAATGGCAGAAGACCTGGGCAGAAAAAAGGATGCAGACCGCTTTTATCAGCAAGCGCTTAACTATAAAAATTTATTCGATTCGACGACCAATCTAATGCGAGGAAAAAATAAGAATGGTCGTTTTCAGAAGCCTTTTAATCCGCTCAAATGGGGTGATGCCTTTACCGAAGGTAATAGCTTGCATTATACCTGGTCTGTTTTTCAGGATATAGAAGGGCTTATCAACCTAATGGGAGGTAATAAGGCCTTCACTGGAAAACTCGATGAGGTTTTCGAAATGCCACCGGATTATGATGATTCTTATTATGGATTTACCATACACGAGATCAGGGAAATGCAAATCGTAAATATGGGGAATTATGCTCACGGGAATCAGCCGATCCAGCATATGATCTATTTATACAATTATGCCGGGGAACCCTGGAAAACCCAAAAAAGGATCAGGGAGGTGCTTACAAAACTCTATGCGCCAACCCCGGATGGATACCCCGGTGATGAGGACAATGGTCAAACCTCTGCCTGGTATGTCTTTAGTTCATTGGGTTTTTATCCGGTAACACCCGGAAGTGATCAATATGTAATAGGTAGCCCTTTATTTGATAAGGCTACACTAAAACTGGAGAACGGTAATGAATTTGAGATCATTGCAAATAATAATTCAGAAGAGAACTTTTATATCCAAAAGGCAAGCCTTAACGGAATTTCTTGGGATAAAACCTATTTAAAATATGAGGATATTCTTAACGGAGGAGAGCTTCAACTTGAAATGACCGACAGCCCGAATAAGGAAAGAGGGATTCGGAAAGAGGATGCTCCTTTCTCGATGAGTTCTAATAATAATTAATTCAGGTTATGAAAAATGCAGCTTTATTATTCCTGCTGGTACTGAACATGAAGTATGGGCTAGCACAAAAGACTCCCGTAGATTATGTCAATCCCTTTATAGGTACTTCCAATTACGGAGCAACCCACCCTGGTGCTATTGCCCCACGAGGGATGGCAAGTGTTTCTCCTTTTAATGTTGCCGGAAATCTTGATCTCAACCCTTTGGAGAAGGATAACCAATGGTTGTCTAACCCATATGTTTTTGAAAATGAATTTTTAACCGGATTCTCTCACGTTAATTTAAGTGGGGTTGGCTGTCCTGACCTAGGCGTTATTATTACCATGCCCACTACAGGATCCATAGTGACAAACCATTTGGAATATGGAACAAGTTACACCAATGAAATTGCAAAGGCCGGTTATTATTCAGCAGATTTAACTAAATATAACATTAAGGCAGAAGCTACTGCGACTACAAGGGTAGGAGTCAGTCGTTATAGTTTTCCAGCCGGAAAATCGAATATTTTATTAAACCTGGGACTTGGATTAACCAATGAACAGGGTGGATTACTGAAAATTATTTCCCCTACGGAGATCGTGGGCATCCGCACGGTAGGTTCTTTTTGTTATAACAATCCTGAAGCGGCATATCCGGTTTATTTTGTAGCTAAATTTTCTGAACCTGCCATGGAATTTGGGGCCTGGAAAACTCCATACACCTATACCGGTGAAGAAGCTCAGTGGATGACTTATAATGGAGAGCCCCGGTTGAAAGAGGGTTTTACCCGGGAAGTTATTGGGGATAGCATTGGGGCCTACTTCAGGTATAATTTTGATAAGCCAAGCCAGGTTGAAGTAAAAATTGGAGTCTCCTATGTCAGTATCGAAAATGCACGTGAAAACTTAAAAACGGAAGTAGGTCAATCATCATTTGATCAAGTATACAAAAAGACTCGTGATCAATGGAGTGAAAAGCTCAATAGAATTGAGGTGTCAGGCGGGACAGAGGATGATAAATCTATCTTTTATACCGCGCTTTATCATACTCAAATTCATCCAAATATTTTGAATGATGTCAATGGGGAATATCCTGAAATTTCCACTGGAAAAATTGGTAAGACTGAAGGAACCCGCTATACGGTGTTCTCGCTTTGGGATACTTACCGCAATTATCATCAGCTGATGAGCCTGGTTTATCCGGAAGAACAACTACAGATGGTAAATTCCATGTTGGAGATGTATGATGAAAACGCTTGGTTACCAAAATGGGAGCTGAACTCAACAGAAACTTTTACTATGGTAGGAGACCCGGCGGCCGTAGTAATCGCAGACACCTACATACGAGGTCTTACTGATTTTGATGTAAAGAAAGCTTACCAGGCGATGGTAAAAGGTGCAACGGTCACGGAAAATAATCCTTTGCGACCGGGTTTAGAGGAATATCTTGAAAATGGCTATTTGAGTGTAGATGGCGGGGTGGCAGGGCCTGTTTCAACCACCCTGGAATATAATATTTCTGATTATGCTATTGCACAATTGGCAAAAGCCCTCGGTAAAAGTGATGATTATAAAAAATTTTCTGCACGAGCCTTATCTTATAGAAAACTTTATAACCCCAAAAATGGATTTCTTCAACCTAAATATCGTAACGGGGATTGGTATACACCTTTTGACCCGGAAGCCGGAGCTAATTTTGAAAAGAATGTGGGGTATATAGAAGGCAATGCCTGGCAATACCTATTTATGGTTCCTCATGATATTGAGGGGCTGATAAAGCTGATGGGTGGAGAAGAAAAATTTGAGAAAAAACTCAATTTGGTTTTTGAAAAGGACCAATATGATATGGCCAATGAGCCAGATATACTGTATCCTTATTTGTACAATTATATTAAAGGAAGTGAATATAAAACTTCAGCAAAAGTCACAGAACTTATAAAAAAATATTACAGAAATGCTCCTGATGGGCTTCCTGGCAATGATGACACAGGAACGATGAGTGCCTGGGTGGTATATTCAATGATGGGGTTTTACCCTATCACTCCTGCCAATGCTATGTATACTTTTACAAAGCCGGCTTTTGATAGCATAAAAATTCATCTCAATCCTCGATATTATAGCAATGATTCCATAACAATTGACTCAAAATCAAGGAAAGCCAGTAATTCGACTTCTAATTTTTCTACCTCACTTAAAGAACATTTTTTTATGGACCATCATGTCCTTTTTAACTCCAATTGAACTATTTTACATACTGTTAATAATTAATTAAAATTATGGTTTAAGTGTACGTACTTCTTTCTATTTTAGCTTAAACGTTTTCGCCTAGGTTTGTTATTTAGCTATTAAAATATGTTGTCGGTCGAAAACATTTCTAAATAGTTAATATAAACCTAAAATTTAACTAAATTTATAATCAAAAACATGCTGAAATGCGTGAAACAACTAATCAAAATTCAATTACACATGGTTAAAAAATTATTATTCCTGTTGGGATTAATGTTTTTTTCATTTAATCAAAACCTAATTGCACAGGAGCAGACAGTAACAGGGACAGTAACTGATTCTGAGAACGGAATTCCTTTACCAGGGGTTACTGTTTTGGAAAAAGGTACCAGTAATGGTACATCTACAGATTTTGACGGGAATTATTCTATCGATGTTCCTGAGGAAGCCATTCTGGTATTTTCTATGATTGGCTATGAAGAACAAGAAATCCCAGTAAGTGGGCAAAACACTATTGACCTCACACTTTCTCCGGATACCGAGGCGTTAGATGAGGTGGTCGTCACCTCCCTTGGGTTAACCAGGGAGAAGAAGTCATTAGGGTATGCTGTTACCGAATTGGATTCAGATGAAGTCAACACGGTTAAAGATTATAACGTAGCGAGCTCCCTTGTTGGTAAGGTGGCCGGCTTGGTTGTAAATCAAGCCAGTGGAGTAGGATCCGGGTCCCGGATTACTATTCGTGGAAATAATACGCTAACCGGAAATAACCAAGCGCTAATAGTAGTAGATGGTATTCCCATTGATGCATCCGGAAGTGAATCAGGTGGAAGTATTTATAATAGTACGGTAACTGGTGGAGGTATAACGGATATTAACCCAGCTGATATCGAATCTGTTTCCGTGCTAAAAGGACCGAATGCGGCAGCACTTTATGGATCTCGTGCGGCAAGTGGGGTTATTTTAATCACTACCAAAAAAGGAACAAGGGGAGCTGGATTAGGAATTTCAGTTAACTCCAACATTTCAATAGAAGAGACTATGTTCTTGCCTGAATTTCAAAATGAATATGGTCAGGGAACCAATGGTGCTGTCTATTCCGATTTGGATAATTTTGGATCTAATTCCTGGGGACCCCGCTTAGATGGTTCTCAACAATTATATTATACTGGGGAGGAAAGAGCATATACTGCACAACCAGATAATGTGGAGGATTTCTTTGAAAATGGAATTAAAAGTATCAATACGATCTCCATGGATCAGGGTGGTGAAAATCACAGTGTAAGATTTTCTTACACAAATAACCAGACCACTTCGGTAATCCCGAATTCTGAACTTCATAGTCATAACTTTAACTTAAGAGGAGTTATTGACCTGTCGGATAAATTAACTCTGGATTCTAAAGCCACCTATTTTACCCAGGAATTAGAGAACAGGGTAAATGTTGGTACAGAAGGAGTTTTGGCTTATGTATATAGAATGCCAAGAAACGTTGCTATAGATGATCTGAAAAAATATAAACCATCTTTATGGAGTAATCCAGAAATGTTTCCTGATGAATACGGAGCCATAAGTTATGCTGGGCAAAACAAAAGTTTAGGGAATCCTTACTGGATGTTAAACCAGGATACCAATGATGAACGCAGAGACCGTTTTCTTGGATTCTCAAAATTAAACTATGAATTCAATGACTGGCTTTCTGCATTTATTCGAATTGGTGGGGACGTTACCAATGTTAGAAGTGAGTATATCCAGGACTACGGTCACCACTTCTTCTATGATGGAAGACTAAATTTTTCCAATCGTAAGAATGTAGAGATTAACAGTGACTTTTTATTTACAGCAAATAAGGACCTCTCTGAAAAATTAAACCTTGTAGCCAATGTTGGAGGGAGTTTGTCAAAACGAACTTTTGAGGGAATGAGCGTAAGAGGGTCTCAATTTAGATTACCAACACGTTCCTTTCTAAATAATACGAATGTTCAAACCAGTACCCATACGCCACTTGGAACCAAAAAAATAAATTCTCTATACGGATCTTTTAGCTTTTCCTATGATGATTTTATGTACTTGGATCTAACAGCTAGAAATGATTGGTCATCTACATTAAGCGAAGATAATCGATCTTTCTTCTATCCTTCTGTGAGTTACTCCTTATTAGTTGATCGTTTTCTAGATCCTAATAATGATGTCTTAGACATGCTGAAGTTAAGAGCAAGTTGGGCAGAAGTAGGTAACGATACAGGTGTTTATCAACTTTACCAGACTTTTAGTGTGCCTACACAAGGGTATCTTGGACTTACGGTATTGGAAGGGCCAAGTGTAAAATTGAATCCTGATCTAAAACCTGAAAGTGTGAAATCCACTGAATTTGGAGTTGAATTCAATATGTTTAAGAATAGGTTATACGGTGACCTCTCAGTTTATCAAATTGTGACCACCGATATGATTTTCAATGTTCCAGTACCTTTTTCTACAGGTTATAGTTATTATAAAGAAAATGTAGGTGAGGTTAAAAATAACGGTATTGAGTTCATGGTAGGAGGTATTCCAATTAGAACAGATGATTTTAGATGGGATGTTTCGGTTAACTTCTCCAAGAATGAAAATGAATTAGTGGAATTGATAGACGGGTTGGATTATACTGTCTTAAATTCTCTTGGAGGCCTTTCAGTTAGAGCTGAAGTAGGAGGTGGAATTGGTGATATCTATGGTACCACCTGGAAGACCAATGAGAATGGGGAAAGACTAGTGAATGCGGAAGGTTTCCCTGTAGCTTCCAATGACAGGGAATTATTAGGGAATGCCCAACCAGATTTCATTGGAGGTCTTACCAATACTTTCCGATACAAAAACTGGAATTTACGCTTTTTGATCGATGGACGTTTTGGAGGTGAAATATACTCTGCAACTTCATCCTACCTGGATGCGGCCGGGGTATCAGAAAGAAGCCTTCAATATCGTGAAGGAGGAATTACCGTTGATGCCATTAACGAAGAGACTGGTGCACAAAATGACACCCAGATTAGTGCCCAGCAATACTGGAGTAGTTATTCAGGCATTACTTCAAACTATGTATATGACCAAACAAATGTGCGATTAAGAGAATTTGCACTTACTTACAGATTACCTAGCGAGATGATCGGAAATACCGGGTTAAATTCTGCTTCAATTGGTCTTATTGGTAGAAACCTTTTCTTCCTTTATAAAGATGCTGAAGACATAGATCCTGATGCTTCGATTGGAACCGGTCTTTCAGGACAGGGTATTTCATTGAACAATGCACCAACTATTCGTAGCCTTGGTCTAAACATAAATATCAAATTTTAATATAAATTATTATGAAAGGAATTTTAAAGACAATCGGCGCAACATTGTTGTTAGTCTTTTCACTTACAGGTTGTTCCGATTTTGAAGAGATCAACACAAGACCAGACGCCTTTGGATCTGATGAAGTTAGTGCGAAATACTTTCTTACCGGTATCCAGATTGAACTATATGCCCCTAATCGTTATCCTTATTGGAGGGCACAACTTATTCATGCTGATCGGTTTGCAGGCCAATTTACCTTTGGGTACAACGGTTGTTGGTGGTCTGGCTCCCTAGCCTATAATTATAGTGCAGGGTATACCGATGCTGCATATAACTGGATGGCAGGTTATGTAAGTAACTTGAGTGTCTATCAGAACTTCGTGAAAGAAGGCGGGGACCTGGAGAATGAGAACTTTTATGCTATAGGCCTTATTATGAAAGGACTTTATTACCAGATGTATACCGATACATTTGGTATGGTTCCATATTCAGAGGCTTTGAATCCGGATATTATCACCCCAAAACTGGATGAACAGGCCCAGATTTACCAGGGTGTAATTGAAGAGCTGGATCAGGCTATGGCTATCATTGGAAGTCAATCTGTAACTGGAGAAGGAATTGAGTATTTGGAGGAAAACGACCTTTTCTTCTATGGTGATCTTCAGCAATGGAAAAAACTGGCTAATACTTTAAAATTAAGGATGGCTTTAAGAGCACAGGGTGCTTCAGGAGCTTCTTTTGCTGAAACTGCAATTTCTGAAGCCCTCCAGGCTCCACTGTTAAGCACAGAGATGGACAATGCCTTAATGGAGAAGGATACAGAAATCGATCAATTTGGAAATGCCGCCTATGGGGATATATGGCATAATTTCGGTGGGGTTGGTTCTCACTGGAATGTTGGTAAAACCCTGGTGGATTACCTAAGGGATAATAACGATCCAAGGTTATCCAAATATGCTAAACCTATTTTCGGAGGTGATTTTACTTTCACCAGACCAGCCGAAGGCTCAGCCGCTTCATTATTTGAAAAACACCTTGACTTTGTTTTGGGGGAACTGGATAATGCAGGAGTGCCTTATACCAGAGAAGATTCTGGAGATGAAGTTTTTATTAGTGTGCCACAGGATGAAGATTATTATGTAGGACAGCCCTCGCGTTTGAATTCTGAAATTTACCCACATGTTAAAAATGATTTGTTTTCTGAACCTGCAGACTGGATAATCAATCCGAAAAACCAGGGAGAGGAAATATTCCCAGAAGTGGTATTTACTGCTGCAGAAGGTAACTTCTTACAAGCTGAGGCTATCGTTAAGGGATTAAGTTCCGGCGATGCCCAAGCGCTTTACCAGGAAGGAATAAGACAGGCGATGAAAATCTGGAGAGTGGAAGACAGTGAAATAGACGAGTTTCTAGCTAATGAAGAAATGGCGCTGTTAAATGGAACAGAAGAGGAGAACCTTGAAAAAATAGCCGTTCAGAGATGGATCGCTGCTTATACTGATGGGTTTGAAGCATGGGCGATAGTTAGAGATACTGGATATCCGGTTGAACTGGCTAACGGAGTTTCAGATTATGATATCTATTCTGCAGGAACTCTTAATGGTAAATATCCTCAGCGTATGAGATATGGAAACCAGGAGTATAATACTAACGGTGCAAATGTTGAAGCAGCCATCCAAATACAAGGTCCTGATGAACAGGGAACCGAGTTATGGTGGGCAAAGAATTAATCAATTTCTTCAACTTTAACTGAATATCATAGGGGTCATCTTTGTAAATAGAAGATGGCCCCTTATATTTTCCAATACTAAAATTTTAAGCTATTATGAAAAGAAGAAATTTCATAAGAAAGACAGGCTTAACCGGTTTAGGTCTTTCCATGGTTCCTGCTTCATATTCCAGGAGTTCCATAGAAGAATTAATAAGTGCTCAATTAAAGCCTGTTTGTCTTACCACCTGGAACTTTCACCAGGCCAGCAAAAAAGCCGGGGAATTACTCGACAATAAATCTTCTGCCTTAGATGCGGTGGAACAAGGTGTACGTGTGGAAGAAGGAAATATACAAAACCATACCGTGGGAAATGGAGGAGCACCTGATAGAGATGGCTTTGTTACCCTTGATGCCAGTATAATGGGTCCCGATGGAGATTGTGGCAGTGTAGCTTTTCTGCAGAATATAGAGCACCCTGTTTCCGTGGCAAGAAAAGTTATGGAAAGGACGCCCCATAAAATGCTAGTGGGAAAAGGAGCTTATAACTTTGCAGTAAATAACGGTTTTAAGCCAAAGGATCTTCTAAGCCCGGAATCCAAGCAGAAATGGAAGGAATGGTTAGCGCATAAAAATTATAAACCTATTATTAATATTGAAAACCATGATACCATAGGAATGTTATGTCTGGACCAAAATGGTGATTTGGCTGGGGCATGTACAACTTCTGGTCTGGCTTATAAAATGCATGGTAGGGTTGGGGATTCTCCCATTATTGGTTCCGGATTGTTTGTGGATAATGAGGTAGGGGGCGCTGTTGCTACTGGTTTGGGCGAGGAAATAATGAAAAATGTAAGCAGTTTTCTTATTGTAGAGATGATGAGACAGGGCAAATCACCTCAAGAATCATGTGAAATCGCCATGAACCGCTTAATAACCAAAAATCCAAATTATAAAGATTTTCAGGTGGCTTTTCTTGCCTTAAATAAAAAGGGCGAAGTAGGGAGTTTCTGCATTCATCATGGTTTCACCTACATGAAGTATGGGAATTCAATCAATGAGAATTTCACCAGCAAATCGCTTTTAAAAAAATAACACTTAATATCTTAATTTAAAAGTTCAAAGCTGTTTTATGAAATCAAAAAATTACAGAACTGCCTTTATCTTTCTAACCGCATTATTCTTTCTTTGGGGGTTTATAACGGTATTAGTGGACTCTTTGATACCGCGTTTAAGGGAGATTTTTGAGCTAAGCTATTTCCAATCGGGAATGGTCCAATTTGCATTTTTTGGTGCTTATTTCTTGCTTTCTATCCCCTCCGGTTATATTCTTTCCAAAATCGGCTACAAAAAGGGGATTATTCTCGGTTTGAGTACCATGGCCTTAGGTTGTCTCCTTTTTTATCCTGCCGCTTCTTATCGAATTTTCGGTGTTTTTATGTTAGGTTATTTTACCCTTGCTGCCGGTATCACGATCCTGCAGGTTGCCGCTAATCCCTATGTTACTATTTTGGGTCCGGAAGAAACAGCCTCTAGCCGTTTGAATCTTTCCCAGGCCTTTAATTCTCTCGGAACTGCTATTGCTCCGGCCTTAGGTGCCTTGTTTATTTTGCAGGATAGAGTGAAGACCACTGCTGAGATCGAAGGTTTGGATCCAACCGCGCAAGAATCCTATTATATTGCTGAGGCATCAGCGGTCCAGGTGCCTTTTTTAGGAATTGCAGCCTTTATCGCCATTATTGCCCTATTTTTCTTTTTTGTTAAGCTTCCGAAAGTTAATGATGACAAGGCATCCAATGACTATACTAAAGTACTGAAAAATAAAAACCTCATCCTGGGGGCCGTCGGTATCTTTTGTTATGTGGGGGCCGAAGTTTCTTTGGGGAGTTATATGGTGAACTACTTCTTAAACCTCGAACTTGCTGAAACAGTTAGATCAACTTCCATTATGCGAACAATGGCAGGCTGGATCCTGACCAGTGGAGTAACCGCTTCGAGTGATATGGCAGTAGTTGGGGTGTTTGTTACTTTTTATTGGACAGGAGCTATGATAGGCCGTTTTATCGGTTCTTATCTAACTTCAATCTTTAATCCTGCCAAGGTATTAAGCTTTTTCGCTTTAGGGGCGATTACGATGATTTTAGTATCTATAAGTTTAATTGGGCTTTCAGCTATGTGGACTATTATTGCTGTCGGACTTTTCAACTCCATTATGTTTCCAACTATTTTTAGCTTAGCCTTAAAGGGCTTAGGTAGTGATAAGGCACAAGGGTCCGGAATTCTATGTACCATGATTGTTGGTGGGGCCATTATTCCTCCGGCTTATGGATTCCTAATCGATTCTTTTAATTTTAATATTGCTTTTATTTTAATCATTTGCTGCTATGGTTATATATTTTTCTATGCACAAACCAATAAAAGAAAAATGATTATGAGTCCAAGCCTTTAGGCTAAGCCTGGATTCTGTTAATGATTAGTTCATTATTGTAAAATGGATATTTTGAAAGATTTTCTTTAAAAAAAACATCCCAGGAGCCTGCAATGGAAAGGCTAAGGAAAAATTCTCCTAAGTAAGCTTTTTATTCATATACCGAATGTTCCTTCCAATAAGATATTTCTGGTGGGCCGGCCAAAAACTCCTGGGATTCAGCCTTAAATTGCTTCAGGTGAGCTGTTTCCATGTGCTGATTCTCATAATAGTTTTGGTCGTTCCATACTTCGTAGAGCATAATGTTGGAATTATCTTCCTGGTCAACGTGAAGCTTGATTTGAACAAAATGGTCTTCCTTCTTTACCTTTTCTATGAGACGTTCCATACTTGCCAGCGCATCTATATTCTTATTTGGGAGGGTTTTGTATTTTACCAAAACTATGATCTCTTCGCCTTTTTCCCTATTACAGGATGTAAAGTTTAAAGCCATAAGACCAACAAGTAATAAGAGGATATATTTTTTCATAATTATGATATTAAATGTCCATACCAAAAATACGGCTTTTCCAAGGAATTATTTAGGTTTTGATTTTACATGACTAATCCGTTATAGGTTCCAAAATTAGCGCTATCAATGCTTTCCCTTTTTATCCTCTAAATTCTTATCTTCGATAATGATTTAAAACATCCAATTCAGCTGATCCATGCTTTATTATTTATCTAGAAAATCCATCCTTAAGCTCATCCCCTTTTTAACTCTCCTATTTTTTCTGTTCTCTTTAACCATGGAAGGCCAAATCCTGGGTGCTCCAACTCAAAAGGAGGATCAGCAGGAAACGATTCCCGAAGATGCGTTGGGGCGAAGGAGTCCACGGGGAACAGTAATGGGTTTTATAGATGCCATGGCTGGTCAAAATTACTCCCGAGCTGCCCGGTACCTGGAATTTTCGAAAAAATCTGATCAGGAGGAACGTGAAGAACTGGTGCAGGTCTTAATCAGCCTGCTTGATCAGGGAGGTGATATTCTGCCTTATTCCCTTATCAGTAACAACATGGAAGGGCGCACCGATGATAACCTGGGTCAAGATACGGACAGGATTGGGAGTGTGTCTGCAGATGGAGAAGTTATTGATATTCTTCTTGTACAGACCAAAGATGAAAATGATTATCCTGTTTGGTTGTTTTCACAGGAAAGTTTATCTCAAATCGCCTCGGTAACCATTGATCGTAAAGCTATTGTGAACCGTTTAATGCCGGGGTTTTTACAGGATCGAATTTGGGGAGGTGTACCCGCAGGCCAATGGATAATTGCTGTACTGCTTGTTTTTTTAAGTTATGGTCTGGCCTGGGGAGTGATAAGTTTTTTCAGTTTTTTACTTCCAAGGATATCAAAGAAGGCAAAAAAAGACCCGATATCGGGAGTTATCGGAGCACTGAAATTGCCTTTAATGCTTTATGCAGCTGTATGGATTTTCGTGCTTTTCTCGAGAAACTTGGGCTTATCGATTATAATAAGGCAAAAATTTAGTGTTCTTACCCTTATTATTGGGATAGCTGCCTTGATCATCCTTTTATGGCGTTTGTCTGATTTTTTGGGGAAGTACTCTCAACAAAAGATGATTCTAAGAGGAAATCCTGCCGGGGTCTCTATAGTCCTGTTTCTACAGAGAGCTGCTAAAATAGCCATTGTTATTTTTGGGGTAATTGGAATTCTTGGTATCCTGGGAATTGATGTTACCACAGGGCTTGCTGCATTGGGGATTGGAGGTATCGCCCTTGCCCTGGGAGCGCAAAAGACCATTGAAAACTTCGTAGGCAGTGTTACCCTTATTGCTGACAGGCCTATACGGGTAGGGGATTTCTGTCGTGTAGGGGAAATTACAGGGACTGTGGAAAAAATAGGAGTGAGATCAACAAGAATCCGCACCCTGGATCGAACCCTGGTAACCATTCCCAATGGTGCCTTTTCCTCAGATACTATTGAAAACTTTGCGCATCGTGATAAATTTCTGCTTCATACCCTTATCAATTTCAGATATGAAACAAGTCCCGATCAGTTGAGGTACCTCCTGGCTGAACTTCGGAAAATTCTGTACGGTCACCCAAAGGTTTTTGAAGATCCCGCACGAGTAAGATTTCTTGGTTTTGGATCGAGCTCTCTGGATATCGAAATTTTCGCTTATTTAAATGCTCTCGATTATAGTGAATTTTTGGAAATCAAAGAAGATCTTATGCTTTTAATGATGGATGTGGTAGCAGATAGTGGTACTGATTTCGCCTTTCCTTCTCAAACCCTTTACCTGGCTAAAGATAATGGACTCTCTAAGGAAAAAGGTGAAAATGCGGAAAATAAGGTGAATAGATGGCGGGAAAAAGGAGAAATGCCCATTCCTAAATATAGTCAAGAACAGATTGAAGCACTGCGGTCTACCCTGGATTATCCGCCTAAAGGAGCAGTGACCCAAAAGAAAACACCTGGAAGTTAAATGCAAGCCTTAAGATTTTCCCGAAGCGACCTGTGATTCCCGGAAACTTAATACTCGTCTCGAGATGGGGATCAACATTAACCCTGCGATTAGGAAAAGTCCAAAAGAAACCCTTAAATTAAAAAGATGAGCGATATAACCCACAAGGGGTGGGCCTAGTAGCATACCAGCGATGGCATAGGTAGTCACTATAGAAATAGCCATACCGGGGGAATATTTCTCCGAGGACCCTGCAAGTAAAAATGTCATAGGCACTACAGCAGCAACCCCGAGACCAACCAGGCAAAATCCTAAAAGAGCCGCCCAGAAATTTGGAAGAAGGGTCATTAGCAGAATTCCGGAAATAATAAACACTGAACTTGCCATATATGTTTTTTGCATGCCTAGCCGTTCCATGATCTTATCGGAATAAAACCTGGAAAGGGCCATAAAGATCATAAAGATAAGGTAGCCTAATGTGAAAATGTCCTGGTTCACTACCTCTCTGAAATAAACGCCACTCCAATCAAACATTCCACCTTCACATATTGCAGCGAAAAATACCAACAAGCCCAAGTAAAGGATAAATTTATCTGGCTTTCCCAGTCTTAATTTATTTCCCGCTGAAGACCTGTCCTTTTTTAGAAGAAAGGCGAAACTTGCCGTTGCCGCAATGACCCCTGCAATCACAATTATTAACATATGGTAAAATATAGCTACGTCAAGTTTTATCATCACCGTGGATACTGCCACCCCGGCAACCCCTCCGGTGCTCCATAAGCCGTGAAAGGAACCTATGATCTTTCGCTCAAATTTTTTCTGAAGACTTAAGGATTGAGTGTTTATGGAGATATTAAAAATACGCATGGCGAAAGCGAAAATTGAGATGGATATTACCAGGGTAGGCAAATTATCGGTAAACCCGATTCCCAGAAGTCCCAGGGCCAGCAGAACAAAGGATGCCAGTAGTGGTAACCTGCTTTCAAATCTGGAGACCAGCCAACCTGAAATAGGCAAACCTATCATAGAGCTTACTGGCATGGTAATAAGTAGATTACCCAATTCAGCCTCATTAAGATCAAAGAATGTTTTCAGGCTGGGAATTCGGGAAGCCCAGGTCGAAAAGAAAAAACCCGAAATAAAAAAGTATGTGCTTAAAGCTACACGTTGTTTTTTCCTGTTTTCCATAAGTACTGCAAACTGCAAATATCTTAGCTATTTTTCGAAGAATAAAATTTTATCAATAGATGTTTTTAATCTTAAAGTTTTTGCCTTACTATTTAAAGAAATTTGGACTAACTTTTGGCTGTGGGCTTTATCAGTATTTCATGGATATTCACAGAATTAGGTTGGGATAGGGCATAAACTACAGCATCGGCTATATTTTCAGGTTTTAATTTGGATTCTTCTTTGTTATAGTTCTTGTCTTTTAATAGCTCTTTATCGCTGATATCTTTACGAAGATCAGTTTCTACAGTTCCTGGTTCGATAGAGGTAACTCTTATATTGAATTCCGGGGAAAGCTCCATGCGCATTGCCCTGGAAAGTTCAATGATTGCTGCTTTGGAAGCTCCGTAAACCGCACCACCTTCAAATATTTCCTTTCCATCTACTGATGCAATATTGATGATATGTCCGCTTTTTTGCGCTTTCATAGAAGGAAGTACTTCGTGGATACAGCGCAGGGTGCCTTTGACATTTACTTCAATGGTTTGAAGCCATTCCTCGAGATGTCGATTTTTTAAATAAGTAAGCGGCATTACCCCGGCGCAATTAACCAGGATGTCTATCCTGCCGAATTCCATTTTGATTTTTCCGCAGGCCCTGGAAACACTTGAAGTATTGCTTACGTCCATTCCGGCAATAAAACTTTCATTAGGGAGATCTTTTTTAATCTCTGCCAGCTTTTCCAAACTTCGACTGGCCAGGGCTACCTTGCAGCCCTCTGCTGAGAGTCTTTCAGCAATTGCTTTTCCAATTCCGCTACTGGCTCCTGTTACTAAAGCTACTTTTTCTTTGAGGTTCATTATTTTGGCTTTTTCACAATATCTTGAGCTTAATTGAAAAATGTCGTTAAAGGATTTCCAAATAACATCGTTTTATGATGCTCACCGGCGGGTTAACCTGACTGTCAGGGGTGCCGATTTTCCTGCGGATTTAATATATAAATTCCCTTCTCCTGTTTGTAAAGCATTTATTTCGATATCAAAACTCGAGTTGGGGGCAATGACAAATGGAAGTGCTTCTTTACTTATGATTTCGAAAAGTTCAGGGCTGTCTGTTTGAAGATAGCTTAATAAAAGTGCGGTGTCTCCAGTGTTTTCAATTTTTATTACTTCTGAAGAATTGGTGAAATCAACTTTTTCTGCTGAGGCCATTAGTCTACCTTGTTCAAGGGTATCAGTGGTAAGAGTATGTTTTTCAGCAGCAAATATTTCAAAATCATTAAGTTCCGGGCCTCCCCCGCGATTTCCGCTTCCAGCACCTATAATAATACTACTATCGGTGGAAATGGCCTGAGTGCCGTGTCGGCCTAATTGCATATTAGGTAGGGAAGTCCAGGTCCTGGTTTCAAAATCAAATTGTTCTACTTCCTCATGAGCCTTTTGCTGACTTGGGCTTTCCCCACCAAGAATAACCGGTTTATTATTAAAAATGGCTGCAGCTGTTCCAGCCCTGGGAGTGGGAATATCTGCAAAAGTCTTCCACTGTTGACTTTTAAAATCATAGACATCGGTTTGATTTACCGTACCGGCAAATCCATTATCGGGAACACTGCCAGATTTTCTACCACCGGCCACAAAGAGCTTGTTATCTATAATTATTGATTGGAAATGGTCTCTTGCTACGGGTGAACCGGGTAAGATTTTCCACCTATTAGCATAGGGGTCATATTGATCAAACCAATTCACCCAGCCGGAGTCGTGTCCGTTAATAATTCCGTTTGAAAGGTAAATTTTGTCCTGGTAAACACTTGCTCCTGCTGCGCCCCGCCGGCGACCCTGAGGTAT
This sequence comes from Salegentibacter profundi, assembly GCF_054121475.1. Taxonomy (NCBI): domain Bacteria; kingdom Pseudomonadati; phylum Bacteroidota; class Flavobacteriia; order Flavobacteriales; family Flavobacteriaceae; genus Salegentibacter; species Salegentibacter profundi. Next base: position 57,390 of record NZ_JBSYGG010000003.1, on the reverse strand, counting down.
TGCAGGCCCTATAACCCATACATCTTCATTGGGGTCATAGATCAGGATATTAGGCACCGGTGTTTCGTAAGGCCAGGGTCCCGTAAAGGCCCCAATTACATAGATTAGCCCGTCTAAAGCTACAGCCTGAAAATGATGGATTTCCAGAGGCGGTTTGGAAGCCTCGGACCACTTGGTCGATTTCAAATGGTAACGGTTAATTGGTTTTTGGCCTCTTCCACCAATTAGAAATAATTCATTCCCTACTTGAACCATGGCATTTTCGTGCCTGTGAATCGGCTTATTTTCAGCAGGTAACTCTTTCCAGTTTTGTGCGAAAACCGGGATAAAAAATAAAAGATAAAAACATAAGGAGAACAACTTCATTTCTTAAGAATTATAAATTAGCTGAAAGTTAGCTAATTTATAACATAAGTCTAAGCCTTCTTTAACTGCATTTAGCTATTAATTTTAATAAGTTGCAGGTAACAAAAATAATTGAACATGGAACTCAAAGCATTATTTCTAAATTGCACTTTAAAGAAATCTCCAAAAACTTCAAATACTGAAGCCTTTATTGAACAAGCCGAAAAGGTCTTTAAAGACCATGGTGTAGCAACTGAAATTATTCGTGTGGTTGATCATGAAGTAGCTTTCGGTAATACCTCAGATGAAGGGGAAGGGGACCAGTGGCCTGGTATTCTTGAAAAGGTAAAACAAGCTGATATTCTTGTAATGGGGACCCCGATCTGGCGTGGTGACCGAAGTGCCGTGGCTAAATTGGTTGTTGAGCGATTTGATGGAATTATGGAGGAAGGAAATGATAGCAACGGGCAATACCCAACCTATAATAAAGTAGCCGGGGTCATGGTAGATGGGAACGAAGACGGGGCTAAAAAGGCAATTTCCAGTATACTTTTTGATCTTTCCGAACAGGGGTTCAGTATTCCGGTGAATGCATTTTGCTATTATGTAGGAAAGGCCGGACCCGGACCCAGTTATATCGAAGCTGAGGGGAATAAACACGAATTTACCAACAACATGATGCTGCTTATGGTAAATAATTTGGTACATCTGGCAAAAACCCTAAAAGAATCACCCTATCCTACCAATGTGAAAGAACTGGAAAACAAAGCAAAAAAAATGAGCAAATAGGTTTTCCTGCAATTAGGGAGGTTTCTTATCTTGCGCTTATGATAAATCTTGATCAGTACATAAGAGATATCCCTGATTTTCCGAAAAAGGGGGTAGTCTATAAAGATATTTCCCCAATGCTACAAAGCCCAAAAGCCATGCGCTTCGCGGTAGCCTCCTTCATTGAAAACTTAAAGGGTGAAAAAATAGATAAAGTAATCGGTGTGGAATCCCGCGGATTTTTTTTCGCAACGCTTTTAGCCGAAAAACTCAATGCTGGATTTATCCCAATCCGAAAACCTGGAAAACTCCCTTATAAAACACATAAAGAGACCTATGAACTGGAATACGGGAGCGATTCATTGGAAATTCATCAGGATGCTATTGCAAAAGGAGAAAGGGTGTTGATTCACGATGATGTACTGGCTACCGGGGGAACAGCATTGGCTGCCTGCAAGCTTGTTGAGAAACTTGGCGGAGAAATAGTGCAGTGTAATTTCCTGGTTGAAATAAGCTTTCTAAGCGGACGCGAAAAATTGAAAAAATATCAGGTGGAATCACTTCTGAGGTATTAATCGAGGGCATTTTTTGTCACCCAGAGTTTCCAACCAATAATTGCCATCTGTAATTTATTGGCTTTCTGCAAATCAAGTTGTTTTTTGGAATAACTCGGCAACACCTTTTTATTGAATTTAGAAAGCATTTTAAAGATTTTCTTTTTCATGAGTCCTGTTAGTTTTTTCCAAAGATATTGAAAATCAAAGAATAGGGAAGGTTTGGATCAGGAGTGTTGAAAGCGGTTTTTTCTTCTTAAGAAACTTTAAAATTTTGTTTTATTCAGGGCCCCAGTTTCTTTTATCTTCGCAAAAAAAATATCAATGAGTGTACTTTTTATTTTAATTGGACTGACGCTTTTAGTAGTTGGAGGAGAATTTTTAGTGAGAGCGGCAGTGGCTTTATCTTTTAAATTAAGGGTTTCCCGTATGGTGATCGGACTTACGGTCGTTTCCTTCGCTACTTCAGCACCTGAATTAATCGTGAGTCTGCAGGCAGCTCTTGATGGGTTTTCGGATATTTCCCTGGGTAATGTGATTGGATCTAATGTGGCCAATATTGGCCTGGTTTTAGGAATTACGGCCATTATTTCTTCTTTGGCTGTGGACAGGGAGTTCTATCGTTTTAACTGGCCTGTTATGATGATTTTCTCCTTGGCCCTTTATTTTTTTCTAAGATCCGGGGAAAACATCTCTCGCCTGGAGGGATTAGCCCTTATTATCGGTTTGGCGATATACCTGGTCTTACTTATTTATCGCTCTAGAAAAAAGGTTGAACTGCCTGTGGAAGGAATTGATGAGTCTTTGAAAGAAACCTCGAATTTCAAAATGATCCTCTGGTTAATAATCGGTGGCCTCACCCTATGGGGCGGATCAGAACTATTGGTTACCGGGGCAGTCGATCTTGCGACAGCTTTAGGGGTAAGCGAACGCGTGATTTCAGTAACCATGATCGCCATTGGAACTAGTGTTCCGGAGCTTGCGGCATCGGTAATTGCAGCTTTGAAGAAGGAGAAAGCAATTTCTCTTGGGAATCTAATTGGTTCGAATATTTTCAATATCGCCTCGGTTTTGGGTATCACAGCACTCATCCAACCTATCTATTTACAATCCGATAAAATCCTCTCCAATGATATTTTTTGGATGATCGCTATTGCTTTTGTGTTAATTCCCCTGGCATTTTTACCTAAACAGTATATTCTAAGCAGGTATAAAGGTGTCATATTGTTTATAGGATATGTAATTTTTGTGGGTCTTGCATTTTTGGGATAAAATTAGGGGGTTATATTAATAAAAGTTAAAAAATTAAATCTTAACCCCTAATTTTTGGAGGGGGTGTCTCAAAAATAGTTACATTTGGTGCGGAAATTAAATCAAACAGCACAATATGTCAACTTTACGATTTGAGGCAATTAAACAGACCTTTAACCGCAAACCGGTACAGGTGGAAGAGCCTCCAAGAAGATCTGAAATCTTCGCGACCAATGTTTTTAATGAAGATGTGATGCGTCAGTTTCTTACCAAGGAAGCTTACCAAAATGTAAAAGACGCTATTGAAACAGGCGCCAAGATTAGCCGCGGTGTTTCCGATCATATTTCAACAGGGATGAAAGAGTGGGCGATCTCCAAAGGCGTTACTCATTATACCCACTGGTTTCAACCTTTAACCGGTACTACAGCCGAGAAGCACGACGCTTTCTTTGAAACTGTTGGACCAACAAGTGCAATTGAAAAATTTGGAGGTGGGCAGCTTGTTCAACAAGAACCAGATGCATCCAGTTTCCCAAGTGGCGGAATAAGAAATACCTTTGAAGCCAGGGGTTATACTGCGTGGGATCCTACATCTCCTGCTTTTATTTGGGGAACCACCCTTTGTATTCCTACCGTTTTTGTGAGTTATACCGGAGAAGCCCTGGATTATAAAACTCCTTTGCTTCGTGCTTTACAGGCCGTGGACCATGCGGCCACCAAAGTGGCGAAGTACTTTGATAAAAATGTAACTAAGGTTCAGGCTACCTTGGGATGGGAACAGGAATATTTTCTTATAGACTCTGCCCTTGCCAGTACACGACCGGACCTGCAGTTGGCAGGACGTACTCTACTAGGTCATTCTCCAGCAAAAGGTCAGCAGCTTGACGACCATTATTTTGGTTCTATACCCACACGGGTGCTTTCCTTTATGAAAGACCTTGAAATAGAATGTATGAAACTGGGAATTCCGGTCAAGACTCGCCATAATGAAGTGGCACCTAACCAGTTTGAGCTTGCCCCTATTTTTGAGGAAGCTAATCTGGCAGTGGATCATAATTCCTTATTGATGGATGTGATGTCTAAGGTGGCCGAGAGGCATAATTTTAAAGTACTCTTCCATGAAAAGCCTTTTGCAGGAATCAATGGAAGTGGGAAACACAACAATTGGTCATTAAGTACTGATACTGGTACAAACCTGTTAGGGCCAGGTTCCACACCGATGAAAAGTCTTCAGTTTTTAACCTTTTTTATCAATACGATAAAAGCGGTTCATGATAACGAAGAATTATTAAGAGCAGCTATAGCCAGTGCTTCAAACGATTACAGGCTTGGGGCTAACGAAGCGCCACCTGCAATTATTTCAACCTTTATAGGATCACAACTTACCAAAGTCCTTGATGAACTGGAAAAAGTAACCGATGGCAAACTCTCGCCACAGGAGAAAACGGACCTGAAACTCAATGTGGTCGGAAAGATCCCGGAGATCCTTCTTGATAATACCGATAGGAACCGTACTTCCCCCTTTGCCTTCACCGGAAATAAATTTGAGTTCAGAGCGGTCGGATCTACTGCGAACTGTGCCAACCCGATGACCGTCCTCAATACGATCGTGGCCAAACAGCTTAAGGACTTTAAAAAAGAAGTTGATGAGCTGATAAAAGGCAAAAAGATGAAAAAGGATGATGCCATTTTTAATGTATTAAGAGAATACATCAAAGAATCCAAGAAAATTCGTTTTGAAGGAGACGGTTATGGACAGGCCTGGGAGGAAGAGGCTGAAAAACGAGGTTTGAGTAATAATCGCTCTACTCCGGAAGCATTAAAAGCCTTGGTTTCCAAAAAGACTATCGATCTTTATAAGGAAATGGGCGTGATGAATAAGGTCGAGATCGAGGCTCGTCATGACATTGAACTGGAGGAGTATTCTATGCGAATTCAGATTGAGGGTAGGATTCTTGGAGATATAGCCAGAAACCATGTGATTCCTACGGCGATTCGATACCAAAATTTGCTTATTGAGAATGTAGAAGGTCTTAAGCATATATACAATGAAGACTTTAAAAAACACTCTAATGAGCAACTGGATATTATAGAGAAGATCTCAGCACATATTGCTAAAATTAATAGTAAAGTAAATGAGATGATTGAGGCTAGGAAAGTCGCCAATAAAATTGAAGATCCAGAAAAACGTGCTTTTGAATATTGTAATGAGATAAAACCATATTTTGATGAAATCCGATACCATTGTGATAAACTTGAGCTTATGGTAGACGATGAACTATGGCCATTGACAAAATACCGGGAACTTCTGTTCACCAGGTAAATTAGATTGGGTTAAATCTGTTATAAACCACGAGCTTTTTGAAGTTCGTGGTTTTTTTGTGCTTAAAATTAGTAGGCTTCTGAGGTATTAAAAATTGGTATTCTCCTTATATTTGAGCCCTCAACAACATAACACAATGAGCCAGCAAACCAGTAAACGTTACGCCCAAAGAGGTGTGTCAGCAGGAAAGGAAGATGTGCATAACGCGATAAAGAATGTAGATAAGGGGTTGTTTCCTCAGGCATTCTGTAAAATAGTACCCGATTATCTTACCGGAGATGAAGAATATTGCCTTATTATGCACGCCGATGGTGCCGGCACAAAATCATCCTTGGCCTATATGTATTGGAAAGAGACCGGTGATCTTTCGGTTTGGAAAGGTATCGCCCAGGATGCCCTTATCATGAATATAGACGATTTACTTTGTGTCGGTGCTACCGATAATATTTTGCTTTCCTCTACTATTGGAAGAAATAAGAACCTGGTTCCGGGAGAAGTGATTTCTGCAATTATCAACGGTACCGAAGAATTGCTTAAGGATCTTAAAGAGTTTGGAGTGGAGATTCATTCCACCGGGGGTGAAACCGCTGATGTTGGTGATTTGGTAAGAACCATTATCGTGGATTCTACTGTAACTGCGCGAATCAAACGAAGTGAAGTGATCGATAATGCCAATATAAAACCGGGAGATGTGATTGTGGGCCTTTCTTCTTTTGGGCAAGCAACTTACGAGAAGGAATATAACGGTGGAATGGGTAGCAATGGCTTAACCTCGGCACGACACGATGTGTTTTCTAAAATTTTAGCGGACAAATATCCCGAAAGTTTTGATAATGGGATACCAGAAGATTTGATCTATTCCGGATCAAAGAAACTTACCGATAGCGTAAAGGATGCTCCGCTTGATGCGGGGAAACTGGTGCTTTCACCCACCCGTACCTATGCTCCAGTAATTAAAAAGATCCTTTCAAAATTCAGCAATAAGGAAATTCACGGAATGGTGCATTGTAGCGGGGGCGCACAAACAAAAATTCTTCATTTTGTAGAGAACCTGCACATTATTAAAGATGACCTCTTTGAAGTTCCTCCCTTGTTTAAGCTTATTCAGCAGGAAAGCAAAACTGACTGGAAAGAGATGTACCAGGTGTTTAATATGGGGCACAGGCTGGAGCTTTATGTAGAAGAGCAGATCGCCTCAGAAATCATTGAAATTTCAAAATCATTTAAAGTCGACGCTCAGATAATAGGAAGGGTAGAAGCTTCCCAGGAAAAGAAATTAAGTATTAAAAGTGAGTTTGGAGAGTTTCAGTATAACTAGAAATTCTAATTAAAATCATCTGGGTTTATATATTCTAATTCTTCTAATTGCCGAGAACTTGTGATAAGTTGGGTACAGCCCTTTTTTAGAAAGTATAAATCATCGGCAATTTCCTGGATTTCCTTATAAAGGTGATCGGTGATCACAAAAGCTGTTTTTAAAGTTATGAAAAAATGGCTGAAGTTGATTTCCGAAATTCAAAAATGACCTGATTTTTGTTAAAAATTCCCATTACCTGAAATCGCCTAAAATATCGTAAATTTGCTATCCTAAAATCAGTGGGATTTATATGATTGAGAAGCTTAACATAGTAAAGCAGCGTTTTGATGAGGTGAATGATCTTATCATTCAACCTGATGTGATTTCAGATCAGAAACGATATATAGAATTAAACAAAGAGTATAAAGACCTTAGGGCGCTTATGGATGAGCGCACTAAGTACCTGGAACTCACCAATAATATTAAAGAGGCCGAAGAGATCATTGCCGATGGCAGTGATGCTGAAATGACCGAAATGGCTAAAATGCAGTTGGAAGAGGCAAAAGAAGAACTCCCCAAACTGGAAGAGAAAATCAGAATGATGCTTGTGCCGAAGGATCCTGATGATGCCAAAAACGTGGTGATGGAGATTCGTGCCGGTACCGGTGGGGATGAGGCCAGTATTTTTGCCGGAGACCTCTACCGCATGTACACTAAATATATTGAAAGCAAAGGTTGGAAAAGTAATATTGTAGATTTTAGCGAAGGTACCAGTGGGGGTTTTAAAGAGATGATCTTTGAAGTTACCGGTGAGGATGTATACGGAACGCTAAAATTTGAAGCTGGAGTTCACCGTGTACAGCGGGTGCCGCAAACTGAAACTCAGGGTCGGGTTCATACTTCTGCTGCTACGGTAATGGTATTGCCAGAAGCCGAGGAATTTGATGTAGAAATAGACCCGAAGGATGTTCGAATAGACTATTTCTGTTCATCGGGGCCGGGCGGCCAATCCGTGAACACTACCTATTCAGCGGTACGGCTAACCCATGAGCCTACCGGGCTTGTGGCTCAGTGTCAAGACCAAAAATCACAACATAAAAATAAAGAAAAGGCTTTTAGGGTACTTCGTTCCCGGTTATACGAAATGGAACTTGCCAAAAAGCAGGAAGCCGATGCTGCCAAAAGAAATTCTATGGTGTCCAGCGGAGACCGAAGCGCCAAAATTCGTACCTATAATTATTCCCAGGGACGGGTTACCGATCACCGTATCAATTTAACCCTTTATGACCTAGGTAATATTATAAATGGTGATATTCAAAAGATCATTGATGAATTGCAACTTGTAGAAAATACTGAAAAGCTCAAGGAAAATTCTGATGTCTTCTAAAACTGTGCCTCTTGCTTTAGTATTCTAGAGTTAAGTTCGCTATAAAAAGTCCAATTCCCAATTAATCTCCCAAAAAACCCGTTTGAATGTCCAATCAAGAACTCACCGAACAAATATTTAAGAAAAAATCTTTTTTATGTGTAGGATTGGATGTGGACCTGGAGAAAATTCCGACCTATCTGCTTTCTGAGGAAGACCCTATTTTTAGTTTTAATAAGGCCATTATCGATGCCACCCATAAATTTTGTGTGGCCTATAAGCCCAACATCGCTTTCTATGAAGCTGAAGGAATAGATGGTTGGAAGGCTTTGGAAAAGACAATAGATTACCTGCATCATCAGTATCCGGAAATTTATACTATTGCTGATGCCAAACGGGGAGATATAGGAAACACTTCCCGAATGTATGCTAAAACCTTTCTAAAGGACTTAGGTTTTGATTCGGTGACTGTGGCGCCTTATATGGGGAAGGATTCTGTGGAACCCTTTCTTGAGTTTGAAAATAAACATGCCATTCTCCTGGCATTAACATCTAACGAAGGTGCTTTTGATTTTCAGACTCAAAAAATAGATGGGGAAGAATTATATAAAAAAGTCATTCGAGTCTCTCAAACCTGGGAAAATGCTGAAAGGCTTATGTATGTAATAGGAGCAACAAAAGCAGAATTCCTCACTGAGATCAGGCAAATCATTCCTGAAAATTTTCTTTTGGTACCTGGGGTAGGTACTCAGGGTGGGAAGCTGGAAGACGTGTGTAAATACGGGTTGAGTAAAAATGTTGGACTTTTGATAAACTCTTCAAGGAAGATTATCTATTCTTCTGAGTCTTCTAATTTTGCAGAAATCGCCGGAGCCAAAGCTGAAATTCTTCAACGACAGATGGCGGAAGAATTACGGCAACTTTAAAAACACTTCCATGGAACTACGGGACCAGCTTCAACGAAAGATCCTAATAGACAGAACTCCGAAGCGGGTGGTATCTTTGGTGCCTAGCCAGACCGAACTTCTCATAGATATGGGTCTGGAAGACAACCTGGTAGGTGTTACCAAATTTTGTGTTCACCCTGAAGCGCTTCGCAGCGTTAAAAAGGTCGTGGGTGGAACCAAGCAGGTCGATATTGAAAAGGTTAAAAATTTAAAGCCTGACCTCATTTTATGCAATAAAGAAGAGAATACAGCTGAAATGGTTGAGGCTCTGGGAAAAATAGCGCCTGTTCATGTTTCGGATATTGTAAAGGTTGGAGATGCCTTTGAGATGATGTTGCAATATGGCCGGATATTTGGAAGAGAAGCATTTGCCAGAACGATGGTAAAATCCATTGAAAGGAAAATTTCAGTTCTGCAGGATATTAATAAAGGAAACCCTGCGAGAAAAGTAGCCTATGTAATTTGGAAAAAACCACTGATGGTTGCAGGGAGAGATACCTTTATAAATACCCTTCTCCACCTGAATAACTTCGAAAACGTCTATCAGGAGGACAGGTATCCAAAGACCAGTCTTGAGGAGCTAAAGGCTAAAAAACCAGATATAATATTATTATCTTCCGAGCCATATCCTTTTTCCGAAAAACATATGGGGTTTTTTGAAGGTGTAGGAACAGAAATAGTTTTGGTAGACGGGGAATATTTCAGTTGGTATGGCTCCCGTTTATTAGAAGCTATGGATTATTTTAAAAGTTTGTCCTTTTAATAATCTATTTTGTCATATTTCATTCGCTGTAATTCATCCAGTATTTTACAAGCCTTCTCATTTAACCGATCACTTTCCTCCTTGTCGGTTAAGGCAAGTTTATAGGCACGATGCATAAGTTGTTTGTATTTATCGCACATGCATTCCTCCTTTGTTCTTGTTTCAAATATCTTAAACATAGCATCTACATTTCGCATGCAAAGATAAATTCAGGCTTGCATAAGTTGTGCTAAGCTTTGGTTAAGCTTATTGTAAAATACCTTTGATAAGCATTTTAGTTGTTAAAAAATTAGGATAAACACGTGAAATCATGGGATCTAAACCTAGTCTTGTAAAGAAAAGACCTTTTTTAATAAAGCTGTTCTTCTGGCTGTAATATTCTCCCTTATTTGCTTCTCTTCTATGGCTATCATAGTAAAAACCCCGTCCAGGGCCTCTGAAGTGACATAGTCAACCAAATCAGGATTAACATTTCCGGTCAAAGGAAGGTTGTTGTATCGGTTGATAATATTTCGCCAGACTTCGGTAGCGCCAACCCTGTCAAGGGATTGTTTAACTACAGGATTAAAGCTAGCGTAGAGTTGTTTTTCGGTTTTATTATTCAGGTAATTCGTAGCTGCAGTCTGACCTCCCATTAGAATATCACGTGCATCTGAGAAGGTAATGTCCTTTACTGCGTTTACAAAGATTGGAGTTGCCTGTTTTACTGCATCCTCCGCAGCACGGTTGAGGACCTTTAAGCCCTCATCGGCAAGAACCTCAAGACCAACATCTCTTAGGGTTTTATCTACCTTTTGGAGTTCTTCTGGTAAGCCGATCTTTACAAGTTCATTGCCGTAAAACCCATTTTCTTCTGTGAGCTTGGTAACTTGTTTATCGATACCATAATCTAAGGCTTCTCGCAGGCCTGAAGCAATTTCGGTGTCCGTGACTCCAACTGGATATTCCTGGGCTATTTGCTGTAATTCTGCACAGGAATAAAAACTGAAAATGCTTAACAGGGCAAAAAACTTTTTCATAACCTTGATTTTGTTCAAAGATATCAATAATATTTCAGTGCAGTAGGCTTTGATCTGGGATCTCCAGGTTACAATTAGCAAGCTTAGGAGTTAGCCTGAAAAATGTTAATCCAACTCTAATTTCTTTGCGATTTTCGTAAATTGCGGAACCTAAAATTCGATATCATTACAAATGGAACAACAGAGCCCATATAAACCTAAAAATAAAATAAGAATTGTAACCGCAGCCTCTCTTTTCGACGGCCACGATGCAGCCATTAATATTATGCGTCGCATCATTCAGGCAACCGGTGTTGAGGTGATCCATCTGGGTCACGATCGAAGTGTTGAAGAGGTGGTGAATTGTGCGATTCAGGAAGATGCCCAGGCCATTGCCATGACTTCCTACCAGGGTGGTCATATAGAATATTTTAAATATATGTATGACCTGCTTGAGGAGAACGGAGCTGGCCATATCAAGATTTTTGGAGGTGGGGGCGGAGTTATCCTTCCCGAGGAGATCAAGGAGTTGATGGATTATGGAATTACACGAATTTATGCTCCCGATGATGGCCGTGAAATGGGGCTACAAGGGATGATTAATGATATGGTGAAATTAGCTGATGAGGCGCACGGCGATATTACCGCCGGGGATTCTATTGCTGACTTATTGAAAGATAAGAACGTTAATATTATTGCCAGGCTCATCTCCCTTGCTGAAAATAAACACGATGCATTTCTTCAACATTTTAATCCTTTAAGAAAGCAGTTGGAAAACTGTCAGATTCCCGTCCTTGGAATAACTGGTACTGGAGGGGCTGGAAAATCAAGTCTCGTGGATGAACTCGTTCGCAGGTTCTTGCTGGATTTTCCAGATAAGCATATCGGGATAATTTCAGTCGATCCCTCAAAAAGAAAGACCGGTGGTGCGCTCCTGGGAGACCGGATCAGGATGAACTCGATCAATAATTCCCGGGTATACATGCGCTCATTGGCCACAAGGCAATCTAATCTGGCACTTTCCAAACACGTGGCGGAAGCCGTGGAAGTTTTAAAAGCTTCAGGATTTGATTTGATCATTCTGGAAACTTCAGGAATTGGGCAGAGCGATACTGAGATTATGGATCATTCTGATGTTTCTTTATATGTAATGACCCCTGAATTTGGGGCAGCCACCCAGCTGGAAAAAATCGATATGCTTGATTTTGCCGACCTGGTGGCTATCAATAAATTCGATAAGCGGGGTGCACAGGATGCTCTTCGGGATGTCAAAAAGCAATACCAGCGTAATCATCAACTCTGGGATGAAAAACCAGGTAATCTTCCTGTGTATGGAACTATTGCATCTCAGTTCAACGATCCTGGGATGAATACGCTTTATCGGGAAGTCATGGACAAAATCGTGGAAAAGACCGATGTTGACCTTAAGTCGAACTTTGAGGTTTCTGCAGAAATGAGTGAGAAAATCTTTGTCATCCCGCCAAAACGCACCCGTTACCTCTCGGAAATTGCTGAAAATAATAGAGCCTATGATGAGAAAGCATCTAGCCAGGCAGAAGTAGCCCAGAAACTCTATGGAATTTTTAAAACCATAGAATCAGTTTCAGGAATTATAATGGATAAAGATCAGGATAATTTCCTGTCTAAACACGGAATTGAACAGGAGGAAATCTTTGAAAATGCTGGGGATGAGCAGAAGAGCCTTATTAAGCTTTTATTTGCCGAATTTGACAGAGTGAAGATGGATCTTGATCCTTATAACTGGGAGATGATCCTGGGATGGCAGGAAAAGGTTACCAAATATAGAGAACCGGTTTACAGTTTTAAGGTTCGTGATAAGGAGATTAAAATAGACACCCATACGGAATCCCTTTCCCATACCCAAATTCCTAAAGTTTCTCTTCCAAAGTATAAAGCGTGGGGTGATATTTTAAAATGGTGTTTACAGGAAAATGTGCCGGGTGAATTTCCATATACTGCAGGGCTTTATCCCTTTAAACGCCAAGGGGAAGATCCCACTCGGATGTTTGCCGGAGAAGGAGGGCCAGAACGTACAAACAGGCGTTTTCATTATGTGAGTTTGGGACTTCCGGCCAAAAGACTATCAACGGCTTTTGATTCGGTAACCCTTTACGGGAACGACCCGGACCATCGGCCTGATATCTATGGGAAGATTGGTAATTCAGGGGTCTCTATCTGTTGTCTTGATGATGCCAAAAAACTTTATTCTGGTTTCGATCTTGCTGATGCTTTTACCTCTGTGAGTATGACCATTAACGGGCCTGCACCAATGCTGCTTGGATTTTTCATGAATGCTGCAATCGATCAGCAATGTGAAAAGTATATAATAGAGAACGGTTTGCAGGATAAGGTGGAATCCAAACTTGAAGAGCTTTACGACAACCGAAATATTGACCGACCCGTCTATAGAGGCGAGCTGCCTGAAGGCAATAATGGTTTAGGTTTGATGTTACTCGGTTTAACGGGTGACCAGGTTCTTCCCACCGATGTTTACTCAGAAATAAAAGATAAGACCATTAGTCTTGTGCGCGGTACGGTTCAGGCCGATATCCTGAAAGAAGATCAGGCACAGAATACCTGTATATTTTCTACAGAATTCGCACTGCGATTGATGGGGGATGTTCAGGAATATTTTATAAGGGAAAAAGTGCGCAATTTCTATTCCGTTTCTATTTCAGGTTATCATATCGCTGAAGCTGGTGCCAACCCAATTACCCAACTCGCCTTTACCCTCGCAAACGGATTCACCTACGTAGAATATTACCTGAGCAGGGGAATGGATATCAATAAATTCGGACCTAACCTATCCTTTTTCTTTTCCAACGGTATTGATCCTGAATATGCCGTGATTGGAAGGGTGGCTAGGAAGATTTGGTCAAAGGCTCTTAAATTAAAATACGGAGCGAATCCTAGGGCTCAGATGTTGAAATATCATATCCAGACCTCAGGTAGGTCACTTCACGCTCAAGAGATCGATTTCAATGACATTAGGACCACCTTGCAGGCCCTTTACGCAATTTATGATAACTGTAATTCCCTTCATACCAATGCTTACGATGAAGCTATTACTACGCCCACAGAGGCATCGGTAAGAAGGGCGATGGCTATACAGCTCATTATTAACAAAGAACTGGGGTTAACCAAAAATGAAAATCCGATCCAGGGAGCTTTCATTATTGAAGAGCTTACCGATCTTGTGGAAGAAGCGGTTTTATTGGAATTTGATCGTATCACTGAAAGGGGAGGGGTCCTTGGTGCCATGGAAACTATGTATCAACGTGGGAAGATCCAGGAAGAAAGTCTTTATTATGAGACTTTGAAGCACAGCGGTGAATTTCCTATTATAGGTGTTAATACGTTTCTGAGTTCTACAGGATCGCCAACAGTTACTCCTGGAGAAGTCATAAGAGCTACCGAAGCGGAAAAACAACACCAGATAAAAACATTGGAAACCCTCCATGAAGCCAAAAAGGATTCGGCCCAGGCCGCTTTAGCTAAAATAAAAGAAGCTGCCGTAAACAATAAAAACCTATTTGAGGTGCTAATGGATGCCACAAAGGTTTGTTCACTTGGGCAGATCAGTCAGGCCATGTTTGAAGTTGGCGGCCAGTACAGAAGAAATATGTAATTCAGTTTTTGTTTTTCGGTGCATTTAGATATTCAGTGACCTGTTTTAAAAGCTGATAATACTTGAAGGCATAATCCCGGTAGATCCTTACCGGGATTTTTTATTGATAGGATACATCTTTGAAGTCTATCCAACCAAGATAGCCGGTAGCTTAGAAAAAACTTTGAACTATCTTATTTTAAAGCATTTGCAGAGATACCATATTTTTTTATAGAGAGTTTTTTAAGAATCTCCTTCTTTTATAAAATTTATTGCTTTTAGTTTGCCACTCTGAATTTTCCTCTTAGTTTTGCGGCTTCTTAAATTTAACCTGTAACTTCGTAAGTGTCAAAAGGATAAAACTATGGAAAATTTCTGGTTGTTTGCCATAGGAGTTTTTACCGCCTTTTTTGCGATCAATAATCCGGTGGGGAATATTCCAATCTTTATGAGCCTTACCAAACAGGCCGACAGGAAGAGGAAAAAGCATATTTCCAAAAAGGCCACCTTCACCGCTTTCATTATAGTTTCCGGGTTTATAATTCTGGGTAAATATATTTTCGAATTTTTCGGACTTACCATTCCTGCCTTTAAAATTACCGGGGGACTTTTGGTATTTTTTGTGGGTTTTGAGATGATAAGGGCGCAGCAGTCCAGTATTGATAACCAAACGGAAATAGATTTTAATGAGGGTATTTCCATTTCACCTTTAGCCATTCCTATATTGGCTGGTCCGGGTACAATTGTGACTGCGATGAACTATACCACCACAGCCAGTTATGTCGATATGGCTATTTTAGTAGTTGTGTTTGGGCTTGTAATGCTTCTGAATCACCTGGCTTTTATTTCCAGTGATTACCTGGTCCGTTTTATAGGTCAAAATAAAATTATCGTAATAGAAAAAATCATGGGATTGATTATTGCGATAATCGGAACCAATATGTTGATTCAGGGAATAAACTTAGCTTTCTTCGAATAAAAATTAAGCCTTGTGGTTTTGAAACCAATCGGAAACCATTTTATCAAAAAGAAGGATTTCTTTACGAAGCAGGGTAAGGAACTCCACTTCTTTAACTCCACAACCCTCCAGCTTCTTACATAGGTGCTTGAGATTTCTGGCGACAGCTTTGATGTTTTTAAGACGCTGTAGTTTTGACTCTGAATTAGGAGCACAGGCCACGGAGGCAATTCCTGGGGCGAGTTGTAGGGATTCCGTCACTAATGATCCAGCCTGAAAATGTTGAGGGTTAGTGGATAGATTCATTTCTATTACATGCTTATCATCAGAAAAATATGAAGCAATTGCTCTGGAAATCTTAAAGATCTCTAAGGCTTTTCTATATACAGGTAAATGATAAGAATTGTTAGGAAATGCCGATTCCATAGTCAGTGTAATTTTTCTTTAAAATTACCATGTTTAAGGCATTTGCAACTTTAGCTTTTAAGCTGAAATATTTGATATATCTTTGAATTTAAGGAAAAATAAAAAAAATCATTAATTATGCAACTTGATGAACTAAGCTGGGCGATCCTGGAAAAACTTCAAAAAAATGCACGTAGATCATTTTCAGAAATTGGTAGAGAAATAGGGCTGAGTTCGCCTGCGGTAGCAGAAAGGGTGAAAAAAATGGAGGATGCCGGGGTTATTTCCGGTTATAAAACCGAAGTTTCATATCACAAAACAGGACATCAGCTAAAAGCAATAATCACCTTACGAGCTTTTATGGGGCGATTAAAACCATTTCTGGAAAAGGTCGTTGAATTTCGGGAAGTGATTAATTGTTACCGAATCACGGGAAACGAGAATATTATTATGGAGGTTGTATTGTATGACCAGGTACATCTCACTGAATTTATTGATAGGTTAATTACGTATGGTGAAATAAAAACTCATATCATCCTTTCCAATGTCATTGAGCACGCCCCAATAAAGAGACGCCTGGGTTAAATGTATTTTAAAAAAGTTTGATTTACAATTGTTAAAATACCTTCTTTTCATGGTAAACCTTAACGTATATTTGGGCCGTATATATACTTTTAGTTAAATCAGGATTAATTGTAATTTTCTTAATATTAATACGACTGATCTGTGCTTAGTTTTGTATGCAACAAAAAAAAATAAGTTATGAGAAAATATAGCCCAGTTTTTTTAATATTAGCCGTAATAACAGGCTTGATTGGCTTTACCGGCCTGAGTTTTTCCGGAATTGAAGTTGTAAGAATAATGTTTTTGATATTTGCCGATTTATTGGTGATATCTCTTCTGGCGAAACTGATTTTTCCTTCTGAAAAACTGAAATTAGAACGAATGAAAACCAAATAAAGGATTTAATTCTGCCCCAAGAAAAAAGCTTTCCTCTAAAATTGATGAAAGCTTTTTTTTTGGGGAAGTGTCCCGTCCCAATAATCCATATCCTTAATTTAGGACTTGACTAAGATTAAATAACAAAATGTGTATCTTTATAATAAAGGATTAATATGAAACGAGGGTTATTATTAGGATTTTTAATAATCAGTCTCTCTTTTGGTTCAATATGGTCCCAGGAGACACGTATAGCCAAGGGAGTGGTTGTTGATACTCTAAAAGTGCAGGATAGTATATCCGAAACCTTTTCCATTTATATTCCGCAGGATTTTGAAAATGGAGAGGCCTGGCCTGTCCTTGTTATTTTTGATCCTCAGGGGCGTGGCAGACTAACTACCCAATTATTTAGAAGTATCTCCGAAGAACAGGGCTATATTATTGCGGCTTCTAATGAAGTTTTAAATAGCAATTCTTTACAGACAAATCTGCAGGTAGCGAATCGCCTTATTACTCGCTTATTGATCTCCGTACCAATAGATCCCAATTTGGTTTATGTTGGCGGGTTGAAGGAAGGAGCTCAACTGGCCTCCGCCTCACCTTTGATTTTCAAGGATGTTCGAGGAGTGCTTGCAGTGGGAGATGCCTGGGGCAGCGTCGAATTAGCAGACAAGATGAAACCATTTTTTTTTAGTGGAGTGGCTGGAGATGAAGATGCGGCTCTTTATAAACTTCAAGCTTTTGCTGATTTTTATAAGGAGAAAAAGTTTCCTACGGAAATGAACTATTTTGATGGCACGAATGAGGAATGGCCCGATACCTTCGTGTTAAACAATGCCGTTTCTGCTTTTAGTTTAGATGCCATGGCAAAAGGCCTCAGGGAAAAAAATCCAGATTTTGTACAGCGGTTATTCGATAAGGAATTCAGATCTGCTCAGATGTTGCGCCGTCAAAGAAATTACCTCAGAGCTTATGAAAAGCTTGAACAAATGGAGGACAAGTACGCCCTATTTAATGTCGATTCCCAGCAGGTAGATAATCTTTTGAAGGCCTTAAAGGGTGATAAAGCATTTAGACAGCAACGTCGGGATTTTAGAAGAGCAGAAAACCTGGAGGCAGAAAAGCAGGAGGAATATCGTTACCTCATGGAAATGGATGTAATAAACAATAATTTTGAGAATATTGGATGGTGGGAATACCAAATGGAAGACCTTGAGAAGTCTTATGTAAAAGGGAATCTCGCTGAAAAGAAAGTATACAACCGGTTACAGGATTATTTAAAGGTACTCTCCCGAAATTATTTTGATATCATGATGAATAGTAAAGCTGGGATCGATACAAAAATTTTTGTTAGTGTATTGCGAACCGCCATTGATAAGGAAGATCCTGAGGCGTACCTGAAGATTATATCCCTTGCTGGACATGATGGTGACCATCAAACAGCCTTAATGTATCTGGAAGACCTTTTGAAAACGGGTTTTGATGATATGGAAGCTTTATATGAGATTGACGGTATCCTGGATTTGAAACTGAGTCGGGAGTATAACGAGTTAATTAAAGAATACATCGGGGAGTCCAAGTACTATAAGGAATCCTGACCATAATGATTGTTGTTTTCTTGCCTCTTTAGGCATTTGAAACCAATAAAAATAGGAGTAAGAGGGAGATTTATGAAGTGAAGATCACTTCCTTTTTAGGCTATACAGCATTTCCTTTTCTTTTATCCCAATCTGTTTAAGCTATTTCAAAATCAGAGCTCGAATTTAAATCGTTCTATAAGGCGAAACCACCTACTCCGGCGGACGGTATTTGATCTTAAGGATACCGGAGGGTGATTCCATTACTTTGATTTTAATAACGCAAGTAATCCTTGTGTCTCTAACGGGTAACTATCTTTTCGTGATCCCAGATTAAGACACAAAATCATTTTAAAAGGCGTAAACGGCGGCCATAACAAAGGATGAAAGATTATCTGTTCTTCTGAGGTGCCTATTAGTAAAAACTGGAGATGGGTTGTGGTTGACTTTATCTAACCGCAATTCAGGTTTTATAATGAGATTCCCAATATAATAATTTCCTGTAAGGGTGAAATTAATGATTTGAGTATCCGGGCCATAAACGGGGCCATCATTTTCCAGTTCTTTAAAATATTCTGCCCTTAGTCCTATAGCAAAGTTGGTGTGAGTTTGAACCTGAGGGTATAGGGCAGCACCGTAAAAACCTTCTCCATCGGTAGCGTTGTACGTCGTATTAAAGCCTAAGAAAAGGCTTTCCGTTAGATCCCATCCTGTAGTTAGATCCGCTTGGAAAGTCGCCTTGTCCGAAAAAGAGGTTTGTTCTCCATATAATAAGTTTAAAAAAGTACTACCGGCCTGCGAAGAATAACCTATCTGGCCACCAATAGAATATTTTCCAATAGTATTGAACTCTGTCCAATCAGTAGGATTTAATACGGCCATCATGACGCTCCAGTTATAATCTATGCTGAGATCGGCTTTTATGCCTGTATGGGAAAACGGACCATAAGAGAACATATATGAAGTAGAATAGTTGAAGTTTGCAGCTGGTGAAATTACTTCATAGCCCAGGAAAGTATTAAAATTTCCTAATGTTAACTTCAGGGTTTCTGAAACATTCCAGTAAGCATACATCTGGTTTACTATATTGCTGGATGGCGAAGAGGCAAAAACTGCATCTTCTCCACGCGGGCCAAAGACAAGATCGGCTACAAACCCAGCTTTCTCCCCCTGATAAGCTAAAATCAGATTGGCCATTCCAAAAGAAAATCCAGGATCATCGGCAAAAGAGGTGAGTGGTGCCTGGGGCTCAAAGGTATATTCCCCGTTATTGTTATAACCATCATATTTATTTAGGCCATTTAAATTAGTCCTGAAGTAGGTATCGATACTCCCGCTGATATTAAAATCAGTTAAGCTTTTCGGAGTAATGCTTTTGTTTTCCTGAGCCTGAAGTTCCAGTCCAAGAGTAATTAGTATCCCTATATAGGATATTTTTTGGATATTTGCCATTGTAAATTTTTTCATGTAAAAAGTCTTGTTTAATAAATTGAAATGTGTTGAGCAATGCTTATTGAAAAGTTTACAGTTAGGGAGCGCTCCGCCAAGCGCTCCTTTTTCTGTAAATTTTTAGATTGTTTTATCGGTGACCATGCCAAATTCGGCATAGGCATCCATTCCGTGTTCGTGCACATCAAGGCCTTCGGTTTCCTCCTTTGTTTCCATTCTTAATCCCATTTTTTCTTTTATTCCATACAGTATGATGAAAGCAGAAACACAGCAGAATACACCAATTATACCTACTCCTGCCAGTTGAATGAGAAATTGTTCCGTACCTGCCAGATTTCCGAAGATACCTACAGCCAAGGTTCCCCAAATTCCCCCGACAAGATGAACGGCTACTGCTCCAACAGGGTCATCCAGTTTTAGTTTTTCTACCATTGCAACCCCTAATACAATAAGAACCCCGGCAATAAGCCCTATTAATATGGCTTCAACTGGACTCATAAGATCAGCTCCAGCAGTAATTCCTACCAGTCCTCCCAGAATACCGTTTAAAAACATGGTAAGATCATAGTTTTTGTATCTGAGGGTGGAGAAAATGAAGGCTGACATCCCTCCGGCAGCTGCAGCCAGGCAGGTAGTGACCAAAGTTATTGAGGTTAATTCAGGGTCAGCGGAAAGAACAGAGCCACCATTAAAACCGAACCAACCTAGCCAAAGTATAAAAACTCCTGCTGTAGCCAGAGGGATATTATGGCCGGGAATGGCGTGAGAAGTCCCCTCTTTACCAAATTTGCCAAGTCTTGCTCCTAAGAGGTAAATCGCGATCAACGCGGCCCAACCCCCCACAGAATGAACAAGGCTAGAACCTGCAAAATCATAAAATCCCAGGTCATCCAGAAAACCGCCACCCCATTTCCAGGAACCTACAATAGGATAAACCAAGGCAAGATAAATTACCGAGAATAACATAAAACTGCCAAGTTTAATCCGTTCAGCAACAGCTCCTGATACAATTGTCGCTGCGGTGGCAGCAAACATTCCCTGGAAGAGAAAGTCCGTCCAAAAAGTATAACCCTCATTGTAACTAAGATCCAGCACGCCTTCAGACATCGGAGCACTTAAACCGAAGAGGTCGAAAAAGTAATCAGGTAGAACACCGGCAATAAAAGAAGCGGGATACATTAGGTTGAAGCCTAATAAGAAATAGATTAATAGTCCCGCACAGATAATAAAGACATTTTTAAAGAGAATATTAATTGCATTTTTTTGCCTGGTAAGCCCAACTTCAAGAAGGGAAAAACCCAGGTGCATAAAGAAAACCAAAGCAGTACACACCATCATCCAGGTATTATTTGTTGTAAGTAAATCCATATTTTTTATTTTAATTTTTTAATGATTTAGGATAAGGAATCGGTTCCTTTTTCTTTGGTTCTAATCCGGTATGCCTGTTGGACCGGAGTTATGAATATTTTTCCATCGCCTATTGCACCAGTGTATGCAGCCTTTAGGATAGTATCAATAGTGTTTTGCACATTTTCATCGGAAACCACCAAGGAGATTATACGTCTTTGAATATCGCTGGTGCTGTAAGACACCCCCCGATATACATGTCCCTGCTTTTCATTTCCGACTCCGGTAACATCCCAATAGGTAAGAAAATTGACCTGGGTTTCATGAAGCGCTTTTTTAACTTCATCAAATCTGGATTTTCTGATAATTGCTTCTATTTTTTTCATAAAATTTGGTTTTGATTCCTCCAAAAGTATTAAAATTATCTATCCAGGTAACAAAAATAGGGGGTGTTAGTTTAATTTTTATTTAAAATTAAAAAATAACCCCTCAAAAATGAGGGGTTAAATAAATAATGTAATATTTTTTGAGTAATGTGTATCTGAAATAAGGGGGGTTATATAGATTTAGATAAAAATAGTCCAGCAGCAATAGCAAGAATGCCCAGGATAAGACTTCCCAGGGTATAGAGTAGAAAATGAAAATAATCTCCGGACTTCAGAAGGCTGTGATTTTCAAAAGCGAAGGTGGAAAAAGTGGTGAAGCCTCCGCAAAAGCCTACAGCTAGAGCAAGGTTAATATTTGAATTCAGACTATTGTTTTTGATGGCCCAGCCAAGGAAAACTCCCAATAAAAGGCTTCCAAGAATATTGACGGTAAAGGTTCCGTATTGGATGTTAAAATGAGTATTGTTTAGGTACTTGGTTAACAAAAACCTTAAAGCACTTCCCAGGCCCCCTCCTAAAAATACCAAGATAATTTGTTTAAACATTTATATTATTTAATAGGAAAATGAACCTGGGTCATCCATTCGGCTGGATTTGGATTATTTTCAGGCCCTGTAATATATACTTCAAAAACATCTTCTTCCTGGTTAATTTCCAGGTTATTCTCTGCTATATAATCATAGGCTGCCGTCCAGACTTCAGGCAGGTTTTTATAATTTCCTTTGAGCGTTGCTCTGAGTACCTTTTGATTTGGAAGATTGCCATTGAGTACTTGACTATTATTTGGAGTAACCACCTGGCTCGGTGTAAAGAGACCAGCAGAAAAAATTGCAGTGCCGGCATTTTCATTCCTTTCATTGTAAAGGGTAAAGGGGTTTCCGCTAATCTCTATATTGTTGTCCTGCATATAAGTCCTTACATCGGCAATCATTTTTTGCACACGTTGATTAACCTGCGAAATTTTACTGGCGGTAGTTGTGTACATGTAATATCCTCCCCCGTGCTGGATAACTCCGTCAATATTGATGGAGAATTTTTCCATATTTTTTAGTATTGAATTTTCCAGATTTTCCAAACCTTTTCTCATCATAGGACGCATCATTTCACTTAAGGTCTCACCACGAAAAGTAAAGGAGAGTTTCTCCATAAAACTCTGGTTTCCTTTCATACCCCAGGTTACCTCGGTGCTATCCTCCATTTTTTGAAATTTCCAGTAAACATCACTACTGGATACTCCAAATGGCAAATCAAAACTTATCTTCTGGTCAATACTTGAAAATGGTCTAGCATCGAGAGTCTTAATGGTACCATCTCCTTTGAGTTCACTCTTCCATGAATAACCGGCACCTTTTCCACGGGTTTTTTCATCATATTCAAGGATCATATCCTCTGTCTCCATAGACCATGGTTCCCAATTTTGCCAGTTGTGGTATTCATTGACCTGGTTGAAAATCAGTTCTTGCGGAGCCGGGATTATTTGGGTTTCTTCAAAATGATACTCCCCGTCCTTGGTGGCGATATAAATTGAGCCCGCGATAACAATAATAAGAAGTAAAAAGAGGAGGTATTTAAATATTTTCATTTTGGCAGTAGTTGATTATACTGCTAAGATAAAGAATTTAACATACCCAAATTACCTATTGGAGATTAGATTAATGACCAAGCCATGATTTCAGAAAAAACAATAGAATTATAAAAGCAATGAAACCGATTAACACATAAATACTCCCTTTGTAATATTTTTTATGAAGCTTTGTATCTTTCCGGTAAGAGAAGATGATTATTGCAATAAAGGTAATAAGAAATAGGGCCGCAAAAATTAATTGTCCTGTGCTAAACATGCTGAGAAATTTGAGGCAAAGTTACATTTTCTGGTTTTATCTTCTCTAATTATTGAAGAACAAAAGAAAATTATTAAATTATATAAGGAGAGTCTTACCATGTAAAGAACCTTTAAAAGTTAATTAAAAAAGAATCATGAAATACTCCATATACATCCTTATGATTTTATTGAGTGTGTGTGCCTGTAAGGAGCATTCCACTCAACAACCAGAAAAAAATACAAAGCGGGAGGCATTGGACTCTTTGAGTAAATATAATTCCCAGGAGTTTCAATTAAACTTTGAATATCCTCCCCATTATAAGGTATGGGAAGATAATCTTGGGGGCCAGGCACCAGTAATAAATGTTTTTCCTAAAGAGGCACTTGAGGATCGACCTTTTGGAATTCATGAGGATTTTAAAAATGCTTATATAGCCTTTCTCCCAGAAGGATACGGGGTAGATGCTCCCGCAGGAACTCAGCGATCTTTGAAAAAATTTGGCAATCCACTACCTCTTTCTTTTGAAGTTGATGAAAAAAGCTCCGTGGTTTACCTGTTAAATAACGGTGAGGTCTGGGGGTTTTATTTAAGGTTTGCAAGGCCTCCTGAGACCTGGAGTAAATATGGCGGAATATTTATTAGGTATAAAGTTTTGGATTTCGAAGCCAAATGTAAAACCTCAGAGGATAAGGAAATTTCTGTCGGACAATGTGATCCGTTAGGTGAAGATAGGATTTTGTATTTCGGTGAAGTGGATACAAAATCCAAACGAGAGCTCGAAGGTATCCTAAGGAGTCTTTGGTTCTCCCGAGAAAATTCCAATCGTAAGAAAATTACTGAGTTAATCAGGGTTGAAATGCCCGTTCGTGGTAAAACCATTGAGTCGCCGCTTCAAATTAAGGGAAAAGCTCGTGGGAATTGGTTCTTTGAAGCTACCGCACCCATCGAGCTTCTTGACGGTGATTTTCATTCCCTGGGAAAAAGTTACATTGAAGTGGCAGAAGCGGATTGGATGACCGAGGATTTTGTAGCATTCCAAGGTGAACTTGATTTTAAAAAACCAAAAACCAAAAATGGGTATTTGCTATTTAAAAAAAACAATGCCTCAGAAAAACCAGAGTTGGACAGAATTCATAGAATGCCGGTTAAATTTCAGGATTAGTCTTAAACTACTTCGTGCCTCCAACCGTACTTGTCCTCTGCCTGATTATATTGGATTTTCATCAGTTTATCTTTAAAGAATCTGGCGTAGGTATCCTCTAATTTTGGAAGTTCAAATCGCTCACCTTTGTGACCAAAACCAACAATTGGGTTGACTACTGCCGCCGTGCCTGCACCAAACATTTCCTTCAGTTCTCCATTTTTGGCAGCTTCTATAATTTCTTTTACACTTACTTTTCTTACTTCAACAGGAATATTAAATTCTTCAGCCAGAGTAAGAATACTTTTTCGAGTAACCCCATCCAGGATTCGATCGCTGGTTGGAGCAGTGAGCAATTTATCCCCGACCCGGAAGAAAATATTCATAGTTCCTGCTTCTTCAAGGTACTGATGGGTGTTGGCATCGGTCCATACTATTTGCTGGAAGCCTTCCTCTTTTGCGAGGTTTGTAGGGTGGAACTGTGCAGCATAGTTTCCAGCGGCCTTGGCATATCCTACCCCGCCATCAGCAGCACGGCTAAAGGTTTCAGAAAATTTCACTCTTACCTCACCGCTGTAATATGCCTGGGCCGGTGAGCAAATAATCATAAATTTATATTTAGTAGAGGGAGAAGCAGAAACACATTCCTCCGTGGCAATCACAAATGGACGAATATATAAGGAATTACCGAATCCCTTTTGAATCCATTCCTTTTCTAATTTTAACAACTCTTCGAGACCATGAAAGAAATATTCTTTCGGGAATTCTGGAATGGCCAGTCTTGCACCGGAAACATTGATGCGTTTAAAATTTTCCTCCGGTCTAAAAAGCCAGATTTTATCATCCTCATCCTTGAAGGCTTTCATGCCTTCGAAAACCGCCTGCCCGTAATGAAAAACCTTAGCCGAAGGCATTAGTTCTATTGGACCATAAGGTTTGATCCTGGGGTTTTTCCACTTCCCATTTTCATAATCACATTCCAGCATATGATCAGTAAATAATTCACCGAAAACAAGCTTGTCCAGTTTGGTTTGATCAAGTTTAGATGTGGAAGATTTTATAATTTCGAGAGAGGAAGTACCGGTTTTCATTGATTTAAATTTAGTTAACAAATTTACCTAAATATTGGTAGAATAAAAATCAAAAGTTTTGGTAAATTAGTTTTTTACTGATTCATTTATACTTGTGGTTAATGAATAAATTATTTCATTTTATCACCTTATTTTTGGCGCTAAATTTCTGATATCGAAATTTTGGTCTCTATTTTTTAATGAGTGTTACCTGTGCTTTTTATGCCGATAAAATTCACTATGAAAGATCATTTTAATCTCTTGAAGTAAAATTACAATTTGCATATTTAAAAGGAAGTAAGGATTTTACCAGATGAAAAAATGAACAATGATAGCTACGGAAATGGGATATTGGAATTTCACTGAAAATCAAATAGAGCCCTCTTTTTAACCAGATTTTTCGGGCGGAAGGGGTATAATTAACAAAGTTTTGGAAAGAAAGATAATAAAGACCGCAGATGGCTCGGTCACCATTCATTTGCCGGATTGGGATGAACAGTACCATTCTAAGCATGGGGCAGTACAGGAGGCCCAGCATGTTTTTATAAAAATGGGCCTGTACGAGTTTTTAAAGCAAAATAAAGCCTCAGAGCTCTCCATATTGGAAATTGGTTTGGGTACTGGTCTTAATGCATTTATAACTTTTCTGGAGGCACGGAAATTCTCTACCCAAATTGCCTACACTGCAGTGGAGGCGTATCCGGTGACCCAGAAGGAAATAGCCGGTTTAAATTTTGTTGAAAAACTTTCTGCAGAAAGTCAGCAATGGGCCTTTGAGAAGATTCATGATGTTCCTTGGGAACAATGGGCTGAAATAAATGATAATTTCAAACTAAAGAAACTACAGCGGAAATTTGATGAGATCACCTCCAAGAATGAGTTTGAAATCATTTATTTTGATGCTTTTGGGGCCAGGGTGCAACCAGAACTCTGGACCCAGGAGATTTTTGAAATTATGCATGCTTCATTAAAAAAGAAAGGAATCCTGGTCACTTATTCTGCTAAAGGCAGTGTTCGGCGAGCTCTGCAAAATGTAGGTTTTATCGTTGAAAGGCTCCCTGGGCCACCAGGTAAACGCGAAATGTTAAGAGCAACTAAAAGTTGATAAGCCAGCTTGTTAAACCTCTAATAAAGTACTGGGTTAGCCCGATTCAAGTACTTAACTTGTAAAATAAAAATGCGTGTATTAATAACCGGAGCTACCGGCCTTATTGGAACGAGAGTGACCGACCTATGTCAGCAGAAAGGGATAAAGGTAAATTATCTTACTACCTCGAAAGGTAAAATTGAAACAAGACCTGATTATAAGGGCTTTTACTGGAATCCAGAAAAAGATGAAATAGATCCTGAAGCTTTTAAAGGAGTTAGTGCAATAATTAACCTTGTTGGAGAGAATATTGCAAAACGCTGGACAAAAGAACAAAAAGATAAAATTGTAAGCAGTAGGGTCGATACGGCAGCATTGCTGTATAAAGAGCTTGAGAATAACAATCATCACATCAACCATTTTATTTCAGCCAGTGCTATCGGGATATATCCAAGCTCCTTAGAAAAGCTATATACTGAAAATAATGAAGCTGTCGATGACTCTTTTGTTGGAAGGGTGGTGGTGCAATGGGAAGAGGCTGCGGATAATTTCAGTGATCTTGGAATGGATGTGGCCAAAATACGAATAGGTCTGGTATTGGCCAGGGAAGGAGGTCTTCTGGAAAAACTCAAGGAACCGGTAAATTTTAACGTGGGCTCTCCCCTTGGCAGTGGTAAGCAATGGCAATCCTGGGTTCATTTAGATGATGTAGCCGGAATCTTTGTGCATGCTCTTGAAAACAAACTGGAAGGAACCTTTAATGCTGTGGCACCAAACCCTGTTACCAATAAGGAATTGGTGAACGAGGTCGCCTCAAAAATGGGGAAATCGGTTTGGTTGCCAAATGTACCGGCAATTGCTATTAAAGCGCTATTAGGAGAGATGTCTCACCTTGTCTTGTCTAGCCAATTGGTGAGTAGTGATAAAATAGAACATACAGGATACGGATTTCAATATACCAATTTGGCCAAAGCCCTGGAAGATCTTATGGAATAAAAAAGTCACCAATCTTGGTGACTTTTTATCAGGTTTGTATTCATTCTAGGATCTCTCGGCCACAAGCTTTATTCTTAAATTGATATCATCGTAAACAAAATTATCTCCGAGCCCGTCAAAAACTGATCTCGATCCAAAGTTAACTTTCCAGTGTGTTCTGTCTATGCTGAATTCATCGCTTAATATCTCTATTTCATCTCCATTATGACTGATATTGATCGGGAAGGTGATGTTTTTTGTTTCCTCTTTGATGGTAAGATTGCCAGAAAGCATTGCTTGCCCGTTTTCGTCTTTTATATCAGTGATTTCGAAGGTGGCTTTCGGAAATTTTTCGGTATTGAAAAAATCCCCTTCCTTCCCTTCGACAGTGCCTTTTAAATGGGCTTCCAGATCAGCACGATCTTTACCTGTTAGGTCGGAGACTTCAATGGATTTCATATCAATGACAAAACTCCCACTTTCGATGGTACTGTCGTTGGCTTTAAATGATCCTTCTTTTATTTTAATAGTACCAGTGTGGGTATCGGTGGGTTTTCGGCCTTTCCAGTGAATTACAGATTCCTCGGTTTTCACATGAAAAATTTCAGCTTCAAGGCTAGCTTCCCGTGCATTTTTAACATCCTCCGTTTTAGCCTTAGTGCTTTCATTTTTGCACCCGGCCACTATGACAAAGAGAAAAACAATAAAAAATGTAGTATTCCAAAGTTTTTTCATTTTAAAGTGGATTTAGTTACAAATTCAAATTTAAGGTTTCTGGAATTTGAAGTTTCCTAAAACAATATTAAAAAGAATTTGTGACATTTTGACATTTGGTAAGAATTGGCAATACTTTTGACCGTTTCTGCCCGTATTTAAATGCTGAAAAAATGAGTAAAAAGAAAACAGATAAAAGTAAAAATCACGATAATCAAGCAAAAGATAATTCGGTAAAGGATAAAGTAGAAGACGCTATTGATCAGGCTATTGAAGATGTTGAAGAGCATGCCGAAGAAAAGCAGGACGGTAAGGAGATTTCTCAAACCGATAGACTATCCGAAGAGCTTCAGAAAGAAAAGGATAAATTTTTACGACTTTTTGCTGAATTTGAAAATTATAAAAGGCGTACCTCTAAGGAAAGACTAGAGTTATTTAAAACTGCCAATCAGGAAGTAATGTCAGCGATGTTACCCGTGCTTGATGATTTTGACAGGGCTTTAAATGAAATTCAAAAAACCGAAGACAAGAACTTACTAAAGGGTGTCGAGCTTATTCATTCCAAATTAAATGAAACCTTAAGGAACAAGGGCTTGGAGCCTATGAATGTTGAAAAAGGTGATGATTTCGATGCGGACATCCATGAAGCTATCACTCAAATTCCAGCACCATCGGATGATCTTAAAGGCAAGATTGTTGATGTGGTGGAGCGTGGTTATAAACTTGGGGAGCGTATTATCCGCTATCCTAAAGTAGTAACCGGAAAATAAAAAGCATTTTTTGAATCGCAAAAACACCAAATGAAAGAAGATTATTACGACATATTAGGAATTAGTAAAGGTGCTTCTACTGCCGAGATAAAAAAAGCATATCGAAAGATGGCCATAAAATATCACCCGGATAAGAATCCGGATGATCCTAAGGCTGAGGAAATGTTTAAAAAATCGGCAGAGGCTTATGAAGTATTGAGTAATGAAGATAAGCGCGCCCGTTACGATAGATTTGGTCACCAGGCTTTTGAAGGCGGCGGCGGCTTTGGCGGCGGCGGTATGAACATGGATGACATCTTCAGCCAATTTGGCGATATTTTTGGCGGAGGCTTCGGCGGTGGAGGTTTCTCTGGATTTGGCGGAGGCTTCGGCGGAGGAAGACGACGTGCCAAAGGTAGTAACCTTCGTATTCGTGTAGCTCTGACCCTGGAAGAAATTGCCCATGGGGCAGAGAAGAAAATCAAAGTTAAGCGTAAAGTCCAGGCTCCTGGTACCACTTATAAAACCTGTAGTACCTGTAATGGTACAGGTCAGGTAACCCGAGTTACTAATACAATTTTGGGAAGAATGCAAACGGCTTCACCCTGTGGCACGTGTAGCGGATCTGGACAGATCATAGATCAGAAACCTGCTGATGCTGATGCCCAGGGACTTAAAATGAAAGAAGAAACTGTTTCGATAAAGATCCCAGCTGGAGTAGAAGAAGGAATGCAGCTGAAAGTTTCGGGTAAAGGTAATGATGCTCCCGGAGATGGTGTGCCTGGAGATCTTCTTGTAGCCATAGAGGAGAAGGAGCATCCAAGTTTACAACGTGAAGGTGATAATCTGCATTATGATCTATACATCAGTCTTTCCGAAGCTGTCTTAGGAACTTCAAAAGAGATTGAAACGGTTAATGGAAAGGTTCGCATCAAAATAGATGAAGGAGTACAATCTGGAAAAATACTGCGCTTACGCGGTAAAGGTATTGGAAACCTTAACGGATATGGTAAGGGAGACCTTTTGGTTCATGTCAATGTTTGGACACCCAAAACCATCAGTAGGGAACAAAAGGATTTCTTCGAACGAATGGCTGACGATGAAAATTTTCAGCCAAATCCGGAAAAATCTGATAAATCCTTCTTTGAAAAGGTTAAAGATATGTTTTCTTAATACTTCCATTTTAAGAAATAATTTATATATTTGATTATCACTAAGTCTTTTGGTGATAATTTTTCTTTTTCATAGCAATTTTTTTCCCATCCTTAATTCTGTTTAAGGGTGGGTTTTGCTTTTTAGACAGGCATGTAAATTATAAATTCTTCTTAATTCAAAATCTCTCTCCTGCCATTTCAATATATTTACCAATAACGAAAACTCATGTATGGATAACCTATTAGTGGCAGAAAATATTTACAAATCCTTTGGAAATCATACTGCGCTAAATAATGTTTCTATAGATGTTCCTCGTGCCAGTGTCTTTGGTCTTTTAGGTCCAAATGGTGCTGGAAAAACTACCTTGTTAAGGATTATCAATCAAATTACGATGCCGGACCGTGGCAAAATCTATTTGGATCATAAAGCCCTGGGTCCTGATGATATTCAATACATTGGTTATCTGCCTGAAGAAAGAGGACTTTATAAATCAATGAAGGTTGGGGAACAGGCATTATACCTGGCACAATTAAAAGGGCTTTCAAGGAATGAAGCTAAACAACGCCTGGAATACTGGTTTGAAAAATTTGAGATTTCTGATTGGTGGAACAAAAAGATCCAAGAGCTTTCAAAAGGGATGGCGCAGAAGGTCCAATTCGTCATTACAGTGCTTCATAAACCAAAATTGCTGATCTTTGATGAACCTTTTAGTGGTTTTGATCCGGTCAATGCAAGACTTATTAAACAGGAAATTCTTCAATTGAAAGAGGAAGGAGCGACCATTCTTTTTTCCACACATCGTATGGAGAGTGTGGAGGAACTTTGCGATTATATAGCACTTATTCATAAATCCAATAAACTTCTGGATGGTCGGGTGTCCGATATAAAAAAAGAATATAAATCAAATACCTTTGAGGTTGGTATGGAAGCTGAAAATCAATCGGCATTGCTTGCGGAGCTGCAGCAAAAATTTATTGTGGGGAATGCCTCTTTTAAAAGTATCCATACTGATTTAAAATTAAAAATTCAACTTCAGGAAAATGAATCAGCCAATGACTTACTGGAATTTCTTTTAAATCGTGCTCAGATAAATCATTTTGTAGAGGTAATCCCTTCAGTCAACGACATTTTTATCCAAACCGTCACCCGAGATGCGTAATTTGAAGTTAATCATAAGACGTGAGTATCTGGCAAGGGTGAGGAATAAGACCTTTATCATCATGACTTTTTTAAGTCCATTGATTTTAGTAGGCATGTTTATGTTGGTGGGGTACTTAAGCATGTTGAATAGTAGTGAACAGCAAATAATCGGTATTTATGACGAAACGGGTTATTTTTCTTCAGATTTTAAAGATAGCAGACAGGTACAATACCTGGATTTCTCGAATATACCTTTTGAGGATGCACTACTAAAGGTGCAGGAACAGGAATACTATGGTTTGATATATATCCCTGAAGATAGGAACGGGGAGGCAGGGCAAATCCAGTTTTTTGGGGTTGATCCCCCTGGCCTGGGTACCGTTCAGGCAGTGGAAAAAACCATTTCCGATAGGCTTACAAAAAGAGAACTGGAAAAACGCGGGATCGATATCAGTGCCATGGAAGCTGCAGAAGTTAGAGCAGATGTGGAAATTCAGAATTTTTCCGGACAGCGAACTTCAAAAATGTCTAATTACATTAAGATGATTTTTGGGGGGATCGCAGGTTATTTGTTAATGATGTTTATTATTATTTATGGTAATATGGTGATGCGTAGTGTGATTGAGGAAAAAACAAATCGTATTATTGAAATTATAGTTTCCTCGGTTAAACCTATCCATCTGATGTTAGGAAAGGTCTTAGGCACCTCCCTGGCCGGTCTTACTCAATTTAGTATATGGGTTATCCTGGGCGGAGTATTATTATGGATAACAAGTTTCACACTTGGTATCGATATTCTATCTACGCAGAGGGAGCAAATGGAGATCATGGGATCAATGGCTCAATCTGATCTTAGCCTCTTTTTAAACGACGTATATAACCTACCATTGCTGAGTTTATTTGTATTCTTTGTAATTTATTTTTTGGGAGGCTATTTTCTCTACAGTTCCATCTATGCGGCAATAGGTGCAGCCGTGGATAGCGAAACCGATACCCAGCAATTTATGTTCCCCGTAATCCTTCCACTGATGTTAGGAATTTACGTTGGTTTTTTTGCTGTGATTGAAAATCCACATGGGAGTATTTCTACTGTTTTTTCTATGATTCCACTTACTTCTCCCATCGTGATGTTAATGCGTATCCCTTTTGGAGTGCCCTGGTATGAACTGGCCATTTCCCTGGGTTTGCTTTTTATTACTAATTTAGGAGTGGTTTGGTTGGCCTCAAAAATTTACAGGGTGGGAATCTTAATGTACGGAAAGAAGGCTACCTATAAAGAATTATTTAAATGGCTAAAATATTAAAATGCAGGATCAAAGTACAGCAGAAAATATTAAGGAAGTAATTAAACAGGACATCTGGGGGCTAATCCAGGATCTTTGGAACCATGTGTTGTTTTCCTATGATCTGGGGGGTGATAAAATATATATTACTGTTGGCCTGATCCTACTAATTATTTTCGCATTTGTGCTGACCAGTGCCATCTTGAGAATTATAAGATCTTTTGTGACAGGAAAGCTTGTAGATGAAGATAAGATGAAGTTTATAAGTATCTTTAAATTTATAAAATACTTCATATATGTTGTTGTAATTTTAATAACTCTAAGCTCTGCAGGAATAGATATAACCATACTTCTAACCGCATCTGCAGCCTTATTTGTTGGTTTGGGATTAGCTTTACAAGAGTTATTTCAGGATGTGATCGGAGGTATATTTATAATATTGGACAAATCACTTCTGGTTGGAGATGTCATTGAAATGAACGGGCGGGTAGGAAGAGTTTTTGAAATTAAGCTCAGAACGACCAGAGCTATTACCCGTGACGATAAAGTGATGATAATTCCAAATCATAAGTTTATGAGTGACGTGGTTTTCAACTATACACAAAACCATAAAATCACGCGTGAAATGGTTAAAGTTGGGGTGGCCTATGGAAGCGATACCCAATTAGTAAAACAAGTTCTCCTTGATTGTGCCCAACAAAATGAGGGGATTTTGAAAACTCCTGACCCATTTGTGCTTTTTGAAGATTTTGGAGATTCCGCCTTGTTGTTTGCGATTCATTTTTATGTGAGCGACAGTTTCGTGGATCCTAAAATCAAAAGCAAGTTGAGATTTAAAATCGATCAGGAATTTAGAAATAATAAGATTACCATTCCGTTTCCACAGCGGGATGTGCATATTTTTAACCAAAACCTATCTGAAAAATAGAAAGAAGATGTGTAGAACTGTAATTTTACTGGGTTTAATCCTGTTATTATTAGGATCGTCAACAGGGGGCTTTGCGCAAACCACTGACCTTGCCAGAATAGAATATACCTATTTTCCGCAATCGAACTCCGATAATTCCTTCAGGAGATTCCGAAGTTTTGTGAACTTTCCTGTCAAGCTTAACAATAAGGGAGCCTATCTTATTCCAGGGGTGGAGTATCGCAATGTAAATTTTAAATATGAAGATTCAGAAAACTTTAATACCCAAAATCTAGATCGATTCCATTCGTTCAAAGGAAATTTGGCCTATACTTTTAAATTAGGTGAATTTTGGCGGTTTGCGGCAGAAGCTGGTTTTAAAATAGCATCAAACTTCACAACCGATAAAGTGATAAATGACGATCTGATCTATATAGGTTCGATTTATTTTGTGAAGATAAAAGAGGAGGAGCGTTACGTGGAACCCTGGAGATTAATTTTAGGACTCAATTATTCGACAACTACTGGATTTCCTTTTCCACTACCTATTGTGAATTATTATAAAAGGTTTCATCCAAAATGGTCTTATACCATAGGTACGCCAAAATCCAATTTGAAGCATTATTTTAACGATAGACATTCTATGCAGACCTTTGTAACCCTGGATGGGTTTTTTGCCAATATCCAGGAGAACTTTAGGGTGCAAACTCCTGATAACGGAATTGCTGAAAGTATTTCAATGACGATTCTTCTAAGTGGAGTGGGTTATGAATATCATTTCACCGATCATATTTCATTTTATACCTATGCCGGATATACCTTGATGAATGATATTCGTTTGAGAGACAAAGATATGGAAGACTTATACACCATTAACAAAACCAATACCTTTTATGCTCGCGGAGGTTTAAAATTTAGTATATTATAACTATGGCAAGAATTTTATTAATAGAAGACGAAGCATCAATAAGAAGGGTCTTGGTAAAGATCCTTACTGAAGAAAATTCAAAATATTCCGTAGTAGAGGCTGAGAATGGTCTTGAGGGTACGGAAAAGATTAAAGATGAGGATTTTGACCTTGTGCTGTGTGATATAAAAATGCCTAAGATGGATGGAGTGGAAGTCCTGGAAGCAATAAAAAAGATAAAACCGGAAGTACCGGTGGTGATGATCTCTGGTCACGGAGACCTGGAAACTGCTGTAAACACAATGAAGCTGGGGGCTTTTGATTATATTTCTAAACCACCAGATCTTAATCGCTTACTCAATACGGTACGCAATGCATTGGATCGAAAGGAACTTGTAGTGGAAAATACGCGGCTAAAAAAGAAAGTAAGTAAAAATTTTGAAATGATTGGGGAGTCTAGGGCCATCCAACATATCAAAGATCTTATTGAGAAAGTGGCACCTACCGATGCTAGGGTATTAATTACTGGCCCCAATGGAAGTGGTAAGGAACTCGTTGCGCATTGGCTGCATCAAAAAAGCGATCGTTCTTCAGGTCCAATGGTAGAAGTTAACTGTGCCGCCATACCTTCAGAATTGATAGAAAGCGAACTTTTTGGTCATGTTAAAGGAGCTTTTACTTCGGCTAATAAAGATCGTGCAGGAAAGTTTGAACAGGCCAACGGGGGTACTATCTTTCTGGATGAAATAGGAGATATGAGTCTTTCAGCACAGGCCAAGGTGTTACGTGCTTTACAGGAGAGCAAAATATCAAGAGTGGGTAGTAGTAAGGATATCAAGGTGGATGTGCGGGTAATTGCAGCTACCAATAAAAACCTGAAAAAAGAAATCGAGGAGAAAAGATTCCGGGAGGACCTTTATCACAGGTTGGCCGTAATCTTGATACAGGTTCCAGCCTTAAACGAAAGGCGTGAAGATATACCCCTTTTAGTAGAATATTTTGGAGAAAAGATCGCCAACGAACACGGTACTAATAAAAAACAGTTTACCACAGAGGCATTAAAGCTTTTGAAGGAATATGACTGGCGGGGTAATATTAGGGAATTGCGCAATGTAGTAGAACGCCTAATAATATTAGGGGGCAACGAGGTGACCGAGGATGATGTAAAGGTTTTCGCCGGGAAGTTATAAGCTCTTATTCTTTAGCAGGGGGATTGTATCTTAAAAAATACATGGTGTCCCCACTGGGGTGTTGCCACTGATGAAAAAGTTCAAATCCAAAGCGCTGGTATACCAGGGCATTCTTTCGCATTCGTGTTTCAGCATAAAGAGGAATTTGAAATTCTTGTGCCTGCCGATAAAATTCATCCTTCATCTCTTTGCCTACCTGGGTGTCTGCTCCGCGAGAATCTGCGAGTATACCCCAGAACCAGCAGTAAAGATAGTCACCTTCAGCGGGGCGTTGTTTTTTGATATAATTCTGATTTTTGATAATCCGGAAAGCATTCTTTATTCCGGTGACGTTAAAAACAAGGCCCAACTGTGTCCGGATGTCTTTCCAGAAATTATCGGCCTTGCTATTGGTTTTAAACAAAATGGCTATTCCTTTCCTGTTTTTTGAAATAATAAGCGCATCTTTTTCTATAGCTTTCTCTACCATATGGGTAGCGAGATATTGAAAGCGCTTATGCCTGTTTCCTCCTTTTTTAACGATATCCATTGAAGAAGGAATCTCTTTTAAAAGGCTGGTGACTTTTTCTATTATTTCCTGTTTTTCTTCCTTTTTCAAGCCAAATTATTTTAGGTGCGAAGATAAAAAAAATGTTTCTTAAAGATTGTATCTTTAGTTACCCAAATAAGCCAGAAACCTTTATAAAGGCTCTTTTTGATCTTTTTAATGAACATTGCAAGTATTCCTTCCGAGGATATCAAAATCCGCTTAGCATCATAGTCCTTGTTAATATTCTTTGCTTATGGTAACCCACGGCACATTATTTGGTTATACCCAGGACTAGACAAGTATTGAGAAGGATATAAAGCCTCATTAAATACGAAAATTTTCCAGAAATTGGAGGAATATATCGAGAAGCTTAAAAAGGATTAGTTATTTTCGTCATCAAAATAAATTATATTTTATCAATGAAAAGATTACTTAGCTTAATTTTTATCAGTTCAGTATTTTTAAATGCCAGTTCTCAGGAAACCACTTCCAAAGAAGATTCCTTGCAACTAAGAAAAATATATGATTACGCCCTTTTGGATGGAAAAAGTTATGAGTGGCTTGATCATTTATCAAATGATATTGGAGGAAGACTTTCGGGATCTTTAAACGCCCAGAAGGCTGTGGATTACACCAAAGCTGAATTAGAGAAGCTTGGCTTGGATAAGGTTTGGTTGCAACCGGTAATGGTGCCAAAATGGACCAGGGGAGCTAGGGAATTTTCGTATTTGCAGACCGCTCCTGGAGAAACCAGGGAATTAAATATTACTGCCCTTGGCGGGTCTGTGTCCACCCCAGAAGGTGGAACCAAAGCCGAGGTGATTGAGGTAAAAGGCCTAGAGGAACTTGCAGAGCTTGGCCGCGATAAAATTGCGGGTAAGATCGTATTCTATAACCGACCGATGCGTCCTGAATTAATTCATACTTTTGAAGCCTATGGAGGATGTGTTGATCAGCGCTATTCGGGAGCAGCCGAAGCAGCAAAATATGGAGCAGTAGGTGTAATTGTTCGCTCTCTTAGTTTAAAACAGGACGATTACCCGCATACAGGATCTATGAGTTATGGAAATACACCCGTTTCTCAACGAATTCCTGCAGCAGCGATAAGCACTAACGACGCTGATTATGTAAGTGGGATGTTAAAAATATCTCCTGATCTTAAACTTTATTTTAAGCTTAATTCTGAGCAACACGAGGATGTACTTTCCTATAATGTGATCGGTGAGATCACGGGAGAGGAATATCCCGATGAAATAATGGTTGTCGGGGGGCATTTGGATTCCTGGGATATAGGCGATGGCGCACATGATGATGGGGCCGGGGTAGTTCAATCTATGGAGGTGTTAAGGCTTTTTAAGGAGATGAACTATCAGCCAAAGCGAACTATCCGGGTAGTGCTTTTTATGAATGAGGAAAACGGTCTTCGTGGCGGGAATAAATATGCAGAAGTGGCCCGGGAAAAAGGAGAAAACCATATTTTCGCTTTAGAAAGCGATTCGGGTGGGTTTACTCCTCGGGGTTTTTCTTTTGATGCTGATGAGGCGCAGTTTGCCCAGATTAGAAGCTGGCAAGCTTTATTCAAACCTTATCTTATTCATTATTTTGAGTTAGGTGGAAGCGGTGCAGATATCGGCCCGTTAAAAGATGGGGATATGGTTCTTGCTGGTCTTCGTCCGGATTCCCAACGCTACTTTGATCATCACCATGCTGCCACAGACACCTTTGAACATGTCAACAAGAGGGAATTGGAACTCGGCGCGGCAACTATGACCTCATTGATATACCTTGTGGATAAATATGGCATTAAGCAAATCAATACCCAATCTCAGGAAAAATTCTAAAGTAATCAAAATTTAAATACACGCTACCGGACTTTTAGGGTCCGGTTTTTTGTAACCAACGTAGTAGGCTGAAATTTCCTCAGCTTTCAATTTTTATGGTAATAAAACATGCTATCTTTGCAGCCTAAAAAATTAAGCTTGCAGTTATCAGCCTACACAAAAGAATTCAACCGAAACCTTTCTATAGCTTTTCCGGTAATGCTTGGGCAACTAGGTCATGTGTTGGTGGGACTGGTGGATAATCTTATGATAGGAAGATTGGGTGCTGCTCCTCTGGCTGCGGTTTCCCTGGGAAACGGGTTGGTCTTTATTGCTCTTTCCCTAGGAATAGGGTTTTCCTTTGCCATTACGCCTCTTATTGCGGAAGCAGATGGCTCCAAAGACATAGAAAAAGGACGAAGTTACTTTCATCACGGGGTGATTTTATGCGCTATTAACGGCGCCTTTTTATTCCTAGCCCTTTTATTAGCCAAACCCGTTCTAAATCATATGAATCAACCTCCAGAAGTAGTGGCTCTGGCAATTCCCTACCTGGAAATTGTTGCCTTTTCTATGATTCCGCTAATGATATTTCAGGCCTTTAAACAGTTTGCAGATGGGCTCTCGCAAACCAAATATGCCATGTACGCCACACTCATTGCCAATGTGGTTAATGTGGTATTCAATTATTTACTTATTTATGGTATCTGGATCTTTCCTCGTCTAGAACTGGAGGGAGCAGCGATTGGTACTTTAATCTCCCGCTTTTTTATGCTTTGGTTTGTATGGGAGATCTTAAGGAGAAAGAAAAAATTTGCTGAATATTTCAAGTGGAGCAGAAAGGAACTTGTAAAACCTGATATTTTTAAGAGGCTTCTTGCTCTTGGGTTTCCAACGGCCTTACAAATGCTGTTCGAGATGGCAATTTTTACCGCCACTGTTTTTCTTGCTGGGACTTTGGGAACTAATCCCCAAGCAGCCAACCAGATTGCACTTAACCTGGCTTCGATGACTTTTATGATTGCAGTAGGTCTAGGTGTTACTGCTACAATAAGGGTAGGCAATCAAAAGGGACTTGAACATTATAAGGATCTCAGAAGAATAGCTTTTTCCACTTTTTTACTGGTTTTCCTTATAGAAGCTGTATTTGCCGTTGGTTTTATTTTACTCAAAGACTGGTTACCCACCTTTTATATCGATAATACAGAGGTGATCTTACTTGCAGCTCAATTGCTAATAGTAGCTGCGCTTTTTCAACTCAGCGATGGGTTACAGGTTGTAATTCTTGGGGCCCTTCGGGGGCTCCAGGATGTAAAGATCCCCACTCTTATTTGTTTTATCGCATACTGGATTATAGGATTTCCAGTTTCCTGGTATTATGGGAAAGCGGAGCAATTGGGAAGTATGGGAATCTGGCTAGGCTTGCTTGCTGGCCTTACGGCTTCAGCATTAATGTTGTATCTTCGATTCAACTTTTTAAGTAAACGTTTAATTGAAAAAAAGGTCGTACTGGCCTAAAATGAAATTTTTTTATTATGGATTTTCCCAAATTTCTTCTTGGTGATAATACAGATTATCCCAATGCGGTCTTCGTTGTTCATACTGAGTTTCCCCGATTTATCATCAATTTAGAAAATGATGAGGTGGAATGGCTTGAGGAATTCGATACATCTGACCAGGAAGAACTTGCCAATCAAACCGAATCCTTAATCAATGAAGCTTCCGAATTTTATGATCGTGAGGTTTCCCGTTACAAAGAAGATTAAGCAATGGAGCGTCTAATTGAATTAGATCACAAACTTTTTCTTTTCCTCAATAACCTTGGAAGCGATCAGTGGG
This sequence comes from Salegentibacter profundi, assembly GCF_054121475.1. Taxonomy (NCBI): domain Bacteria; kingdom Pseudomonadati; phylum Bacteroidota; class Flavobacteriia; order Flavobacteriales; family Flavobacteriaceae; genus Salegentibacter; species Salegentibacter profundi. The sequence continues at coordinate 17,760 of NZ_JBSYGG010000003.1, read as the reverse complement.
ACTGGTTTTGGTTACTGGTTACCGATAAATGGACGGCCATTCCTCTCTACGCTATCCTTGTTTATTTGTTATTTAAGGTCTTTGGATGGAAGGTTACCTTACTTTATTTGATTTTGGTTACCCTTTTGATTACCACCACCGATCAATTGGCCAATGTCTTCAAAGATGGTTTCCAACGCTTAAGACCCTGTGGCCAGGAAGGAATAAGAGAGTATGCCCGTTTTGTAGCCGTGAGATGTGGAAAGTATGGATATTTCTCAGCTCATGCTGCAAATTCTTTTGGTGTGGCGGTTTTCCTGGGACTTCTTTTTAAAAAGAAGTTTCCCACCCTCCTCTATTTTTTACTTCTATGGGCTGGATTGGTGGCTTATAGTCGGGTATACCTGGGAGTACATTATCCTGGAGATATATTAACCGGTGCCGTTATAGGAGTCTTCTTTGGATTTGTATATTATTTGATCCAGAAATATCTACTGAAATTATTTAAGCTTTAATCTGTTTTTTCTAAAAGATAAAATGCCCTTATGAGCCGATCCTTATAGCGGCCTGTTTCTGGGTTTACATAGTTTAGGTCGTAACGTTCGCGTTGCTTAATTTCAAAATTTTCAAAGAAGGTTTTTACCTGAAGACTGTCTTTTTCCATAAATAAAATTCCAAAGGATTCTTTCTTTTCCAGGGTCTTGAGATTCTCAATAAGAGGGATGGAACTTCCATATTCCCAAATTAATTCGGGGGTGAAAGTTTTATATTCATAGACCTCAATTCTTTTTTCTTCGGCTAATACTTTCAGGTTATGAATATTGTTGAAATCTGGGTTGTTTAAAAATGAATACATTAAGGGAAAAGCAAAAACAATTATTCCGGGAATAAAGCTTACCGTTAAATAGAAGACAGGCGGGTAATTCTTTTTCCAAAGGAAATATAAGATCATTAAACCAAAACCAAACAACGTTACTGAGGCCGCCATATACCAGATCCAATATCCGTCCAGATCTAAATAAAATAAAGCGGCAAGAGGAAAAAGTAATCCTATAAAAGCAATAAGCATATGGTTCAAATACACTATCCAGCTTTCAGATTTAGAAAGAGCTGGGAAGTTCCGGAATAGATACTCAATATAAAAGCCAGTATTTATGGCCATTGGAATAAGTACGGGCAGTAAGTACCTTGATTTTTTTTCCGGAATAACTGAGAGTAGAATAACTGCTGTAATGGTCCATAAAAAGGAGAATTTATAAGCTTTGGGATTGGAAACTTTATTCTTTAAATAAGGGTAAAGAAGGGCGACAAAAGATGGGATAGTCCAGATACCACTCTGAACAAAAAAGCTCCAGTAATAATAAAAAGGCCTTATATTATAATTGGCCCAGTTCGAAGTTTCCTTAGCGGCGATCTTTAAAAAGCTCTCTGGATCGGCCAGTCTAACATAGATGAACCACCAGGTTCCCAGAGCAATTCCAAGAAATATAAAAACAAAAATAGCAAGTCGCTTTCCTTTGAATCCTCTGTAATTATAACTTAGACCATAGGCGATTAAAAATGGGAGGAAGAGCGCGTAAAGCGATATAGGACCTTTACTTAACAAGGACGCCGCAAAGAAAAACGCAGCTATGATAGCATTACGATAAAGGTTTTTATAATTCTGGAAAATTTTAACCAGAAAAAAAATACAACCCATCATAAAAGAATGGGTGAAAATATCCCATTGTCCATCACGTCCAGAAAATACGATATAAAATGAGGTGGCTAAGATTAATGAACTTAGAAAAGCCTGTTTTTTTGAAATCTTGATTAAGCTCTGGAAACCATAAAAAATAAAAATGAGGATGAGCGTGGTAATAGCAGCCGGTAGACGCATAAAATAGCGCTCATAGCTCTGAAAAATTCCGGCACTCAGAGCAGTGAGCCAGGTGGGTAAAGGGGGTTTTTGATACCGAGGGAGATCATTGAGGGTTGTAAGAAGCCAGTTATTTTTTTCCAACATCTCCCGGGCTGTAATAAAATTACGGGCTTCCATTATATTGATATACAGAACATCGAGCTGTGTTAAAAATATGAGAGCCCCAAGTAGGAAAAGTATGAAGCGGTATTTATCTGTAAATTTTAGTAGTTTAGGCATAAGCTTTCAAACTTAAAACAATGTTTCTTACGTAAATGATGCTTCCGAGAATATGGCCTATAAACAATACGGGATCCTTTCTTAGAATGGCATACATTAGTATAAGGCCGGCACCAAAAAGACTTAACATCCAAAAACCGAGGGGTAGAACAGACCTATTTATTTTTTCAGAAAAAAACCACTGGTAAATAAATCGAAAATTAAAAATTATCTGTGCCGAAGTGCCCATAGCCAATAACCAGAATGGAATATCTTCATTAAAGAATAATTTATCGATATGGAAACTTTTAAAAGTAAAAAAGAAACCGATAACCCCTAGTGGGAATAGATATAAGAGCCATTGAAACCATGTGGGTAAACGCTGCCAGGTGCCCTGCAGGTATAGGTTTCGGATGTATATAAAATAGGTTAAACCCTGCCCGAACATAATGGCAAAGTCATCTCGAAAATAACCGTAGATAAACAATAGGAATGATGCAAATAAGCTAAGTTTCCAAAACAATCCGGGAGTAACTACCTTTTTCTGATTCTCAGAGAGGATCCATTGGTGAAGTAACCTGCTTGAGAAAAGTATTTGTGCAGCAAAACCAATAGCATAAATTTGCCAATTTTCCATCTATCCTCTTTTCTCGATCCTGTAGTTGATGTATTTTTTTTTCATCCACAAATAGGCAAAACAATCCACCAGCGGTCCTCCGAGTCTATTCCATACATGAAATTTAGGAGTTCCGGCTAGTCTAGGATAATGCCTTACCGGTACTTGTTTAACCGCACCTTCCTGTAAAAGGACCATGGCCGGTAAAAATCGATGTAAACCATGAAACATTGGGATATTCCGAGCATAGTCGGCTTTGATAACCTTTAAGGGACAACCGGTATCCTCCATTCCATCTTTTGTAAAACTACGTCTGATATTATTAGCGATCTTTGAGGAAATATTCTTGACGAATTTATCCTTTCGATTGGCTCTGACTCCTGTAACCAGATCGTAATCTCCTATTTCTGCCAAAAGAAGATCAAAATCTTCTGGATCCGTTTGAAGATCAGAATCTATATATCCGATTAAAGGGGACTCAGCGTGGTCAAATCCGGCTTTGATAGCTGCACTTAAACCCCTATTTTTATCAAATGAAATATATCTGAAGTGCTCCTGTCTGCTGCAAATTTCTTCAATAAGGTCAAGGCTTTTGTCCACAGATCCATCGTTGATAAGGAGTACGCTGCTCCTTCTTTTAGTTTTGTCTAAATAATTACTTAGGGCCTGTTCAACTCTTAACAGGTTTTCTTCCTCGTTAAAGAGCGGAACAATAATAGTGAATTCGTATTGCATATAAAGGATCACGCTAGGGGACAAAGGTATTAATAAAAAACAGTAGATTTAAAATTTCTACAAAGGCCTTGGGAACTATTTGAATTAAGATTGTAATTTGCATTTTATAATACCAATTCGTTTAAATGAAAGTTTTACTAACTGGGGCTGCAGGTTTCATAGGTTCCCATATGGCCGAAAAACTTGTGGAACAGGGGTATAAAGTTATTGGGATTGATAATTTTTCTGATTATTATAACCCCTCCCTAAAAAGGCAAAATGCGGCAATTCTTCAAGGGAAAGGCATAGAAGTTCTGAAAAAGGATCTACGTAATCCTGAAGATTTTCAGAACCTCCCCCGTGATTTTGATTTTGTTTTTCATTTTGCCGGTCGCCCAGGAATATCATCACGCAGTAACTTTGATGATTATTTTTCAAATAATGTTTATGCCACAGAACTCTTGCTGAATTTCTCTCTCGAGAATAAAAACCTGAAACATTTTTTTAATATCGGGACTTCTTCCATTTACGGAAGAGAAGCCACTTTTAATGAAACCGAAGTGCCACGGCCGGTTTCCAATTATGGGGTTAGTAAATTGGCAGCGGAACAGCAGGTTCTGGCCTTGGCTCGAAGTGCAAAGATAAAAGCTTCTTCTTTGAGATTGTATTCGGTTTATGGACCCCGGGAGCGACCTGATAAGTTATACACAAAGCTAATTCAATGCGCTAGTAGGGATGAGAAGTTTCCGTTATTCGAAGGCAGTGAGGAGCATTTAAGGAGTTTTACCTATGTTGGAGATATCGTAAATGGAATTAGCCAAGCCCTGGAGAACCATGAAAAGCTCAATACCCAAATTATTAACCTGGGCAGTGAAGAAGAATTTTCCACTCGTCAGGGAATCCAGTTTATTGAAGAGATCCTTGGAAAGAAGGTGAGAATAAAAAATCTGCCAAGGCGTCCAGGTGACCAGTTACGTACTAGGGCTAAAATTGAAAAGGCTCGTGAGATAATTGGTTACGACCCGAAAATATCACTTTTTGAAGGCCTGGAAAGACAGGTTCATTGGTACAAAGAATTTATGTCTCCTCAAATTTCCTGATCAGCTCATTGGCTGCTGCAAATGCAGTGATCTGATTATTTTCTATGGCCTTAAGTTGAAGTTTTAAGGCTTTCTGAATGCTTTGATTCCTGTAGAATCGATTTTTAAGGTGTTCATCGATAGTCTGGAACATCCAGAACTTATTCTGTTCCCTTCGATGATGTTCAAAATAACCATTGGCATGGGTTTGATTTTTAAATTTTAATATTAAATTCCAAATATCGGAAATTCCAGTATTCTCCAGAGCACTACATAAGGTGACTTTTGGTTTCCATCCACTTTCTTTGGCAGGATAGAGATTTAATGCTCTTCGGAATTCCAATTTTGCTTCACGGGCCGCTTTAAGATTATCACCATCTGCTTTATTTATCACTATGGCATCGGCCATTTCTATGATGCCGCGCTTAATTCCCTGTAACTCATCTCCGGCACCGGCAAGTTTGAGAAGTAAAAAGAAATCTGTCATACTATGCACGGTAGTTTCGCTCTGACCAACTCCTACGGTTTCAATTAAAATAATGTCAAAACCCGCAGCTTCACACAACAATATACTCTCCCGGGATTTACGTGCCACTCCACCCAGGGATTTTCCTGAAGGAGAAGGTCTTACAAATGCGTTCTCCTCCTTTACCAGGTTTTCCATTCTGGTTTTATCGCCAAGAATGCTTCCTTTGGATAAGGTACTGCTTGGGTCTACTGCCAGTACAGCCACTTTTTTGCCTTGTTTTATCAGGTGGGTTCCTAAACGTTCTATAAAGGTGCTTTTCCCCACTCCCGGAACCCCGGTGATCCCTATGCGTATGGATTTCTGGGCGTGGGGTAGCGCCCCTTCAATCAAAATTTCTGCTTTATCTGTATGTTTTGGTTGGTTGCTTTCGACCAGCGTAATGGCTCGACCCAGGGCAACTTTATTACCATTTAGTAATTGGGTCAGTAAATCTTTCTCTGAGAGTGAGTTTTTTCGTCGAGCCTTGAATTTTTCAGCAGCACCCTCATTCACGTTTACAGCAGACCTATTGGAATCTGATTCTTTTAGAGCGGATGGATTTTTTTTTGGGGTCAAGCTGAGTTATTTATGACAAATTTATGAATTCATTCTTTGCTTCGGTATTTTATGCTTGTTATATTGAAGCAGACAATAAAGTTAATTAAAAACAATAAGATGAAAACATTGTACACAGCCACTGTAACAACTAAAGGAGCCAGACATGGGCATACTACCAGTGATGATGGCGTTTTAGATATGAAATTAAGTATACCAAAAAGCCTTGGTGGCGAAGGCGGAAAATACAGTAATCCCGAACAACTCTTTGCAGCCGGGTATTCTGCCTGTTTCGGAAGTGCTTTGGAGGCCGTTGCAAAAGACCACAAAGTAGATCTTGGCGATTTCAGCGTAACGGCAATAATAGACCTCGGTAAAACGGAGGATGACGATCTTCAGCTTGCGGCGATCCTGGACTGCTATATTCCCGGTGTTGATGTGGAAACAGGAGAGAAACTTATTAATGAGGCACATGAGATTTGCCCATATTCTCGGGCAACCCGTGATAATATTGATGTCACCCTTAATTTATTGGTTGACGAAGATTGATAAACATTCTGTTATAGGAAAATTAGGAGCCGTTGGAAGACGGCTCTTTTTCTTTTAAAGGTACTACGATTCTGGTTTTATCCCATGATAAAACCATAAAGATAAGGTCGTTTGCCTCCTCAAAGAGAATCGTAAACTGTTCAATACTGGTTTTGGAAAGCCTTACCGGAACTTCGAGCACTAGCTCATCATATTGGGGATCCCTATAGGCTTTTTCCTCAAGATTAATTCCCCAGGGATACATCTTTGAATTGAATATTACTTTCCAGGATTCTTCCATAGGAATTGTCCAGAGTGTATATTTTCCGGAATCCAATTCCGAACCATCAACCAGAATATCTTGATTAGTGCTGAACGTTGTAGCTTCATTGGCTCCAGTTCGCCATACCTCATTATAAGGAACAAGTTCTCCGAATATCACCCTGTCTTTTTTGTATGGCCTGTTATAAAATACTTCCAGTTCCAGATTTCCTTTCGAAAAAGTGACAGTCTCCTCAGGGCTATGCGTTTTTGTAGTGGTCCGAAGGAAATAAATAATTCCGGCTGATAATACCAGAATTATACCAACGATCTTTAAGGTGGTTTTAAGGGTTGAATTCATTGCCATTATTTTTCTAAAGAACTTTAGTTCAGTTTATAATACCATCTGGTTTTTTACTTACCATAATAAATTTAGGCATTATAAGTTGATTTTAATTAATTTCAAAAAAATAACCAGGTGTGCAACATTGCAAAATGCCTATCGTCTTTATAGTAACCAATCAGTTTAAATTTTGATACAACACCAATTAATAGAGGCTTGTAAACAGAAGGACCGGAGGGCCCAACTTAAGCTTTACAACAAGTACAGTGAAGGGATGTATTATGTAGCCTTTCGCTTTATGAAAGACCGTTTTGAAGCCGAAGACGCTATGCAGGAAGCATTTATTAAAGCATTCACCAAACTTGATCAGTTCACTGGGGAAGTAAGCTTTGGCGCCTGGCTTAAGAAAATTGTGATCAATAAATGCATAGATAAATTAAAGGCCAAGAAACTGGAATTGGTGGCAATAAATGAACAGGTGTTAAGCTCGGTGGATGAAAATGAAAATTGGAAAGTGGAGGAAGGAGTGAGTCTGGAACAAATTAAAAAATGCATGGAAAATCTCCCTGAAAAGTATAGATATCCTTTAATGTTGTTTTTGATGGAAGGATATGATCACGAGGAGATCTCAGAAATATTAGAAATAAGCCAGGTTGCCTCTAGAACATTGGTACACCGAGGAAAGAAAAAATTGCAGGAAGAATTAAAAATACAAAGACATGGAACAGGATATTAGGGAAATGTTTAAAAACGAAGCCCCCCATACTCCCGAAAAATTACCCAAGGGGCATAAAAAAAGATTTGAAGCGAGACTGGATGAAACATTTCCGGAAAGCTCAAAACATAATCAGCTTTATTTCTTTATGAAAATAGCAGCTGTTTTGGTAGTAGCCCTGGCGATTGGTTTTTACCTGCTCCAGCCAAATGGATTAACCAGTCAACCTGTTGTTGAAACCGATTCAGAGGAACTTGAAGAGGAGTCTACTTTTGAAACTCCTCAAGAGAAACAATTTCAACTCAGTGAAGTTTCTCCAGAATTCAAGAAAATTGAAAATTTTTATCTGGCGAGTTTGAATATGGAACTGGCGAAAATAGATATTAATGATGACAACCGGGACCTGATCAATTCTTTTATGGAACAACTGGCAGATCTGGATGAAGAATATCAGCGACTGAATTTGGAAATAAGTAAGAATGGGCCTAATGAACAAAGTATCGATGCTATGATCGGGAACCTTCAACTACGCCTGGAACTGCTTTATAAATTAAAGAATAAATTAAAGGAAATCAATCAATCAAAAGACGAACAATATGAAAACTATCAGGTATAATCTATTGGCGATACTGGCACTGATCAGTGCCACCGCGATTGCCCAAACCAAAACCTTGGATAAAAGTTACAAGGTTGACAATGATGTCGAAATAAGAATAAATAGCAGCCATACCAATATTGTAATCGACTATTGGGATAAGAATGAGGTTAAGGTGGAGTCGCTTTTGGACACCAAAGGAATGGATGAAGAAGCCCGAAAAAAGCTTACCGAGGATTGGAAACCTGAAATTAAAGCTTCGGCAGGTGAAATCGAGATCAACTCAGGACCTGTTGCGATGAATTGGGAAAAGAGTATGGAAGGCCTAGAAGAACCTTTGGCGCAATTACCCGAGATGCTTGGTCCGCTGATGGAAAATCTTGGGCCTCTTTTAGAAAGCATTACCAACAACCCGCTCCCGCCAGAATTTGCTGAGAGTATGGGAAACATAAAATTTGATTACGAAGCTTACCGCAAAGACGGTGATAAATATCTCGAAAGATTTGAGAAGGAAATGGAAGGTAATTTTGGGGAAGACTTTGAAAAGGCTATGGAAAAATGGGCAGAAGAATTTGAAAACAATCCGAACATGAAGAAGTTTGAGATGGATATGGAGGCCTGGGGAGAGAGCTTTGGGGAAGATATGGAAGCCTGGGGAGAAGAATTTGGTAAGAAAATGGAAGCCTGGGGGGAGAACTTTGGCCAGGATATGGAGAAATGGGCTGAACAGTTCGAGGCAGATATGGAAAATAGCAATGGCGATCTCGGCAAGATCAGAGTGCTAAAAAGTAAAGATGGAAGTGCTAAAAAAACCCTTAAACTAAATATTCCTCGAAAATCCAGTTTGAATCTGGAAGTGCGTCATGGAGATGTTCAACTTAGCGGTACAACGACTAATTTAAAGGCAGATCTTTCACATAGTCGTTTTACGGCAACTACCATTGGCGGTAAAAAGACCGAGGTGAAAGCAGCTTATACTCCTGTAAAGGTTAAAAACTGGAATTACGGGGTGCTCAGCGCAAGTTATGTAAAGGAATTTGAGATTGACAAAGCTCTTAGTATTAAACTTGATTCCAAATCCAGCGATATTGTTTTCCATGAAATAGGGGAGACCGGAATTCTTAGTGGAAGTTTTGGTAAGCTGTCCATTGGCAAGCTTGATGCAGGATTTAAAAACCTGGATGTAAGCTTACAAAACAGTGATATGGAGTTGTCTTTGCCAGATACCGCCTTTAATTTTAGTTATAATGGAACAAAAAGCAAGATTAAAACCCCATCAGCCTTGAAGCTAACCAGCAGTAAATCCTATGATAACGAAAGTCTTAATGGGTATAATAAAACCCGTGATGCTAATGCTTCAGTGACGATTAAAGCTAGTTTTAGTGATGTCTTGCTAAATTAAAAATCAGCGCTTATTTTTGGAGAATAAAAACCTGCAGCCTTTGTTGCGGGTTTTTGTTTTAAAAACTAAAAAGATGGAAAGATCAGGATTTGAAAAGTTTATATGGAATCTAACTCAGCGGTTTACCAGTGTTTTAGATACCAGTTTCGGGCCCGAAGATTATATCGGTATAGATCTTTCTGAAACCAATAAAGAGCTGGATAAAATCGATATATCTTCTGCGAAAGCCTTTTCGGCATTTATTGATAATTACCTTAAAAACACTGGTAAAAAGGTGGCTTTCGGGGGTTATTCTGAAATCAGAAAACTCTATAGGCGTAGTGAGCTTTTCAGCCATATGGAGGATGAACGAGATATTCATTTGGGAATGGATTTCTGGGCTCCAGCTAATACAGCTGTTTTGGCGGTTTTAGACGGGAAAATCCATAGTTTTAAGGATAATGCAAACTTCGGAGATTATGGTCCTACCATTATTCTTGAGCATAACCTCAATAGTGATAAGTTCTTTTCTCTTTATGGCCATCTGAGCAGGAAATCACTGGAAAATTTAGAAATCGGCCGGGAGGTCAAAAAAGGGGAAAGAATCGGAGAGTTGGGTACAAAGGAAGAAAACGGAGATTACGCACCCCATCTGCATTTTCAGATCATCGGTCACCTGGAAGATAAGATTGGAGATTTCCCGGGGGTGGCCTCAAGACGAGATCTTGATTTTTATCTTCGTAACTGTCCAGACCCCGATTTATTACTCAAGTTAAGGCACTAGGTTATTTGCGTTTTAAAATAAGTCCGACGATAGCCGAAGTAACCACCCCCATCATTAAGGCTCCTGCTACTGATTGAATGATGTAGGATTGCAGATTGAAATAGGCCTGAGCTTCTTCTTTATTCATTCTACCGTTCTGCGTTGTATAGCTTATCATATTATCCAAATAATCAGGGGTAATGAATTTGTGGGTAATGTATTGTCCCAGGGGAGAAAGGATTGTGACTACTATAGTTAAGATAACCCCTGAAACGAAACCCTGTTTCCAGGTCATTTTACCCTGAAAATAATTCTTTCTTTTATCATAAATGGCAAACAAGTAGATCGCCAGTGCGAACAGGCCGAAAAAGTTGGTGTAAATGGCATGGTCAGAAATCAAAGTATCATGCCATCCCATGGCTTTTTCAAAATACATCCATAGCAGGGAAACGGTAAAAAAGATGATTCCCCATTTAATCTCAATGATATAGTTCTTCATATCTCAGAATTGGTAAGTCGTGTTAAAAATACGTAAAAAATCACTTTCCAGTAAAAACAAAAATCCCGAAGCATCAACCTCGGGATTTATCAATTTTTATTATTAGGATAATCACTTTTCAACAAGGACCCAATCCCCTTTATCCAAGAGTGGAATAGCTTGTTTGAATTTCATGGTCTTGTTCTCTCCGCTCATCACGTTTTTGATAGTTACCTTATCGTTCCGACCTATTTTGGGCTGGTCTCTGGTAATGGTTTCGGTAACTTGGGGACGACGTTGGGTTTGACCGGCGGCCCTATTTTGAGCTGCTCGTTCATCCATATTAGGAATTTCATCCTTCTGAGTCTCCAGGTTTTCTTTTTTCCTTGGTTGTCTTGCCTCCGAAATATTAGACACATTTCCTTCTGGAATTTCTCCCTTGAATAAAAAGGAGATAACATCTCGGTTCACCTGATCGATCATTGCTTTGAATAATTCGAAAGCTTCGAATTTATAGATGAGAAGAGGATCTTTTTGTTCATGAACCGCCAATTGGACACTCTGTTTTAGCTCGTCCATCTTTCGAAGATGCGTTTTCCAGGCGTCGTCGATAATGGCCAAAGTAATATTTTTCTCAAAATCCTTGACCAGTTGAGCGCCTTCAGTTTCATAAGCTTTCTCAAGGTTAGTGACTACCTGAAGGGTCTTCTGTCCATCGGTAAAAGGCACGGAAATTCTCTCGAATTTGTTATCCCCTTCATATACCTGTTTAATTACAGGGAATGCCTTTTCGGCACTGTTTTCCATTTTTTCCTGGTAATGTTTATAGGCGCTTTTATAAACTTCACCAGCGATCTTCTGAACCCCCATTTTCTCAAACTCCTCCTCGGTAACCGGTGAGCTCATAGAGAAATAGCGGATGAGTTCAAACTCAAAGTTTTTGAAATCCTGGGCAATTTTATTTCCTTCAGTGATAGCCTCGGAGGTATCGAAAATCATATTGGCGATATCCACGCGTAGACGTTCCCCAAATAGCGCATGATAACGACGCTTATAAATCACTTCCCGCTGGGCATTCATCACATCATCATATTCCAGCAAACGCTTACGGATTCCGAAATTATTTTCCTCTACTTTTTTCTGTGCCCGTTCAATGGATTTTGAGATCATGGAGTGCTGAATTACCTCGCCTTCTTCAAGTCCCATTTTGTCCATTAATTTTGCAATCCTTTCCGAACCAAATAACCGCATAAGGTTGTCCTCAAGGGAAACATAGAATTGGGAGCTGCCTGGATCTCCCTGTCTACCAGCTCGACCTCTTAACTGCCTGTCTACCCGTCTAGAATCATGTCTTTCGGTTCCAACTATAGCTAAACCACCTGCTTCTTTAACCTCTGGGCTAAGTTTAATATCCGTACCCCTTCCGGCCATATTCGTGGCAATAGTTACGATACCTGATTTACCAGCTTCTGCAACAATATCGGCCTCTTTTTTATGCAATTTGGCGTTAAGTACATTGTGCGGTACGTTGCGCAGTTTTAGCATACGGCTTAATAATTCCGAAATCTCTACCGAGGTTGTACCAATCAATACTGGTCTCCCGGCTCGCGATAGTTCAGTTACATGGTCAATGACCGCGTTGTATTTTTCCCGTTTGGTTTTGTAAACCAAATCTTCTTTGTCAATTCTGGCTATAGGACGGTTGGTTGGAATTTCAACAACATCCAGTTTGTAAATCTCCCATAGTTCCCCGGCCTCGGTTACAGCTGTACCTGTCATACCAGAAAGTTTCCGGTACATCCTAAAATAATTCTGTAGGGTTACCGTGGCGAAGGTTTGAGTAGCATCTTCGATCTTTACATTTTCCTTGGCTTCAATAGCCTGGTGAAGCCCATCGCTGTAACGCCGGCCCTCCATGATACGGCCAGTTTGTTCATCTACGATCTTTACTTTATTATCTATCACTACATACTCCGTATCTTTCTCAAATAGGGTATATGCTTTAAGCAATTGCCGAAGGGTATGGATGCGCTCGCTCTTTACACTATATTCACGAAATAGCTCTTCTTTTTTCTCAGCTTCTTCTTCCTTGGGAAGCTCCTCTTTTTCAATTTTGGCGATTTCCATTCCGATCTCGGGCATCACGAAGAAATCCGGTTCATCTTTTCCGGAAAGGAATTCTATACCTTTATCGGTAAGGTCTATCTGGTTGTTTTTTTCCTCAATGGTAAAGTACAGGTCTTCATCAACTTTGGGCATTTCCCTGTTGTTGTCCTGCATATAATGATTTTCCGTCTTTTGCAGTAATTGCTTTATCCCTTCTTCACTGAGAAACTTGATCAGCGCCTTATTTTTGGGCAATCCTCGGTAAACCCTAAGCAATAAAAAAGCACCCTCTTTGGTGTCGCCTTCCTTTATAAGTTTTTTAGCCTCAGCCAGCACTTTGGTAAGGTGACTGCGTTGCTTTTCAACGATGGTGGCTATAGCGGGTTTTAGTTCATCGAATTCGTGAACATTTCCTTTGGGAATTGGTCCGGAAATAATTAGCGGAGTTCGCGCATCATCCACAAGTACAGAATCCACCTCATCTACAATAGCGTAATTATGGGGGCGTTGCACAAGATCATCGGGAGAATGAGACATATTATCCCTCAAATAATCAAAACCGAACTCATTATTGGTTCCATAAGTAATATCGGCATTATACGCTTTTCTCCTTGCCGCAGAATTAGGTCGGTGGTAGTCAATACAATCGACACTAAGGCCGTGAAATTGGAAAATCGGAGCCATCCATGCGCTGTCACGTTTGGCTAGGTAATCATTAACCGTTACCAGATGGACTCCTTTACCCGTAAGGGCATTAAGGTACATCGGAAGGGTAGCTACAAGAGTTTTACCTTCCCCGGTTTGCATCTCTGCAATTTTTCCCTGGTGCATGGCAACTCCACCGATGAGCTGAACATCATAATGGATCATATCCCAGGTAATAGGTTTGCCAGCGGCATCCCAGGAATTACTCCAAATAGCATGTTCCTCTTCAAGATTAATATAATCTTTCTCCGCTGAAAGCTCCCGGTCATATTCTGTAGCGGCAACCTTGAGTTCAGTATTATGGAAGAATCGTTTTGCTGTTTCCTTTACCGTGGCAAAAGCCTCAGGAAGTATGTCATTGAGAACCTTCTCTGAAATTTCATAGGCCTTATCTTTTAATGAGTCAATTTCCGCATAAATATCCTCTTTTCTGGTAATATCGTCAGACTCATCAGCTTCTTTCTCCAAATCAGCAATCTGGGTATTCACCTCTTTTAAAGCTTCAGAAATTTGGTTTTTAAAAGTGGTGGTTTTTCCTCTTAATTCATCAAGGCTCAATTTTTCAAAATCAGGTTCAAGGGCCTTGATCTTATCTACTATAGGTGTTATTTCCTTGACGTCTTTTTTGGATTTATCGCCTACAAATACTTTTAATACAGAATCTAAAAAACTCATAATAGTTTTTACGTTTAATAAGGTTCAAATGTACGCAAAAAAAAAGCCTCGCTTTGGAGACTTTTTTCTATTTTTTTGCGTGATTTCTAATATTCATCCTCATTCCAAAGATAATCTTCGTCAGTGGGATAGTCGGGCCATATTTCTTCAATAGAATCGTATGAATCTCCTTCATCTTCAATAGCCTGCAGGTTTTCCACAACCTCCAAGGGGGCTCCGGTCCTGATTGCATAATCAATTAACTCATCTTTGGTTGCCGGCCATGGTGCATCGCTTAAATATGATGCTAATTCTAAAGTCCAGTACATTGGTTAATCGGGTTTTTTATTTTTGCAAAAATAAATTTTTTGCTGATATAGCAAAGAAAAAAATCTATTATTTTCTCAATAAAATAAGAACTTTTTCTAAAATTATAAATTTCAGTGAAAATTATTATTTTAAAAATCCGCTTTAGGCTTTTTATGAGGATTTTGGAGGAATCCATTCTATCTCATCGGCCTGTAATTCGTGGCTCAACTTCCGTGCCAGCACAAAGAGATAGTCAGAAAGTCGGTTAAGGTATTGCAATAGTCTCTGATCAAGTTTTTCAATTTCATTTAACGCCGTTACCATCCGCTCCGCACGGCGGCATACACAGCGAGCTATGTGACAGAATGACACGCTTTGATGACCTCCCGGAAGCACAAAATGGGTCATCTCAGGCAATTCCTCGTTCATTCTATCCATTTTCTTTTCAAGTAGTTCTATATCCTCTGCAGTGATTTTAGGGATATTCAACCTTTCTTTTCCACTTTTCAGGGTTGCTTTTTTAGGATCGGTGGCTAGCATAGATCCAATAGTAAAGAGACGATCCTGAATTTTTATTAGAACTTTATAGGTGTTTTTGTCTATTTCCTGATCACGAACCAAACCTATATAGGAGTTCAATTCATCTATAGTGCCGTAACTTTCTATACGAATATGATGTTTGGGAACTCGTGTACCTCCAAAAAGTGCCGTAGTTCCTTGATCACCTGTTTTTGTGTAAATTTTCATAAATGATATTTCCCTCAAAGGTACAAAAGGAAGTGAAAAGAGTCTGCCGCATATGATTTATTGAAAGCTTAAATATGATTTTCTGCTTCAGATTGCTGTTTTTTCCGACGTGCTAGATAACGTCTTCGGAAGTTTTCATTTTTGCGGGCTTTCCTGTTTTGTTTCGCGCGGCGTGAATTCCACATAAAAATAACGAGAAAAACCACGATAATAGCGAGATAAATCCAGGTTTCCTGGTCGAAATCGATCATTGTTATCTTGATAATTTTTTACAAGGTAATAAATAATTATAATTTGTCATACCTTGACTATCAATAGATTGATGATAATATGGAAAATATAAACCCCAAAAGACGGGGTTTATATTAAGATTGTAAATCCATTATTCTTCGGTGTCAGTGGCTTTATCTACGACTAAGCGCTCATCGCGATTGGCGATTTCCCAGGCTGTGAGAAAAATCAATTGAGCCCGCTTTTTTAAGGCTTCATATTCAATTTTTTCGGCAGTATCGGTAGGTTGGTGATAATCCGGGTGAACTCCGTTAAAGTAAAAGATCACTGGAATATTATTTTTGGCAAAATTGTAATGATCACTTCTGTAATAAAAACGGTTGGGATCATTTTCATCATTATATGTATAATCCAGCTCCATGTTCATAAACTCAGAATTTACATCTTCACTAAGTTCATGTAGATCTGTGCTTAGTTTATCACTTCCAATTAAATATACATAGTTATCGTTACCTTCGTGCTCTTGGTCAATACGACCAATCATATCAGCATTTAGGTTAGCCACGGTATTTTCAAGAGGGAAAACAGGATTTTCGGTGTAATATTTTGAACCTAATAGCCCTTTTTCCTCTCCGGTGAGTAGCATAAAAAGAATTGAGCGTTTAGGGGTGTACCCATCTCTTCTGGCTTCCGCAAAAGCTTCAGCAATTTCAATTACTCCCATTGGCCCTGAACCACCATCATCGGCACCATTATATATGTTTCCTTCCTCATCAATTCCCACGTGGTCATAATGCGAAGTAATAATGAGCACCTCTCCTGGAAACTCACTTCCTTCAATATATCCCAGCACATTCTCTGAGGCTTTAAGTTTTTCATCAAAAAATTCTGTTGGAATGACCTGGTAATGGTTTTCTACTCCTTCAGGTGAAGGGATATTTAAATTAATGAATTCGGCCCGAAGGTATTCGGCAGCTTTCTTTTGACCAGGTTCACCAGTGTCCCGACCTTCAAATTCATCACTAGCAAAAACATTCAGGTGATCTTTTAGTTCCTGAGTAGTAATCGTATTTGCATACTCCATCGGATCAGCATTTTCAATATTTTTGTGATGAACCCCGCAACTAAAAAAGCCCGCGGTAAGGGCAATTAAGAATATCTTTTTCATAATTTAATAATTGATTTAAAAAAGCCCCAAGATAGGGTTTTTCAGTATTAATAATCAAGTGCCGCAGCTGAAAACAAGCTTTATTCATCAGTATTTTTCCATTTCAGAGCTTTCTCTATGGCTTCAAGGACAAGAGGCTCCATAACCGAATAAGCTTTTTTTGTAGGATGGACGCCATCTTCAGCATATTCGGCTTTCATTCCCCTCTTTTTATTGGCTAAAGCAGGAAAATAATCGAGATAGATATGGTCATTAGTACGGGCATAATCTTTCAGCCAGTTATTTACAGCTGTAATTTTTTCAACTGGTTTAATTTCTGGTTTCCAGGGATATTGGTATACAGGAAGAATGGAACTTATAACCACTTTAATCCCGTTGGCTTTGGCAAGCTGAGCCATAGCTTTGATATTGTCCGTTATCATTTTTACTGTAGAAGCACCAGTATTTCCGGCAATATCATTGGTGCCGGCCAAAATCACCACAACTTTAGGTTCCAGATCAATTACATCGGGAGTAAAACGTATTAACATTTGAGGTGTGGTTTGACCTCCTATCCCGCGTCCAATGATGTTATTTTTAGTAAAAAATTCGGAATTTGTGTTGACCCAGCCTTCAGTTATGGAGTTTCCCATAAAAACAGCAAGTGGTTTTTTATCTGAATTTATGATCTTTTGATTCTCCTCTTGGTATTTTTGGAGATTAGACCAATCCTGTTCCATTCGATCTTGATTTTGAGCACTTAATGTGAATATACCAAAGACTAATATAATAAAGACATAAATATTTTTCATCGGGTTTTGATTTAAGGCTAAAGTTATGAAAGCCCGTGGAACTATTAAAAAAATTATCGTTTATAAGCTGAAAATTAATTACCTACAGAAAGGTCTGAAAAACTTAAAGTTTTTATTGTGTGTAATTGAAAAAGCTTATTATATTTGCATCCGCTAAGGAGGAATGGCAGAGTGGTCGAATGCGGCAGTCTTGAAAACTGTTGAGGGTCACACCTCCGGGGGTTCGAATCCCTCTTCCTCCGCCACTAAAAACCGTAACACGCTGATAATACAGTAGTTACGGTTTTTTTGTTTCCTATTTGTCCGTAATTTGTACCGGCTTGATTGGGGATCAAGGAGGATCAAGCCTAATAGTTGTGTTTAAGCAAAGATTGTGGTTAATCTGTATAGAAAGAATTCTACATTTTTCACTCCT